>MWJR01000033.1 GCA_002127415.1 Calditrichaeota bacterium AABM5.125.24 | reverse complement strand
GCGGATGTTCGAGCCGTGAGTGCAACTTATGACCAGGGCGTCTCGATATTCAAGGTCGAGTCACAGGGGGGGACGATTGGTCGGATTAAACTCCCCCTGCCCGGCAGGCACAACGTTCTGAACGCGCTGGCAGCAGTGGCGCTGGGGATGGAGCTCGGTCTGAGTTTTGATCATATACGTGGGGCGCTCGAAGGGTTCACCGGGGTGCATCGTCGTTTCGAACTGGTCGGTGAGGCGGGCGGTGTGATAGTGGCCGACGACTTCGCTCACCACCCGGCCGAGATCTCCGCCACTCTATCGGCTGCAAAGAGTGGCTGGAAGATGCCGGTTCTGGCAGTTTTTCAGCCCCATCTCTTCAGCCGGACCAAGGCGCTGGCTCGGGAGTTCGGTCGATCCCTGCTCGCCGCTGAGACCGCGCTGGTGCTGCCGATATATCCGGCACGTGAGAACCCGATGAAGGGGGTTACCGGCCGGTTGATAGTCGATGCCGCGCGCGCGATGGGGCATAAGCGGATCTACTATCTGGAAGACCGTGCGGAGGTGGCCCAACGTGTCAGCGAGCTGATAAATCCCGGCGAGATGTGCCTCACCCTCGGTGCGGGTGATGTCGGAGCGCTGGCTCCACAGATCCTGAACGCTCTGGCTGGGTGAGGCCGACGGTGCTTGGTAAAAGCGAGCTTGCCGACGATAAGCTGCTGAATGAGCTGGCCGGTGAGATCAGTCGGGAGGTGGCCGGTCGCTGCCTGATTAACGAATCGTTGGCTCGACACACCTCCTTCAGGATTGGCGGACCTGCCGGGTTATATGTCTATCCGGCATCGGTCGATGCGGCGTCGAGCCTGGTTCAGCTCTGCCGCCACAGAGGGCTCGAGTTCTTTACAATCGGGTACGGCACGAACCTGCTCGTCAGCGACGACGGCTTTCCCGGCTGTGTCATCGATCTGGCTGATGGCTGTAGTAGGGTTGTGACCTTTGAAAACGGTCTTGAGACCGGAGCTGGCGTCTGGTTGAACGAGGTGGTCAGGATCGCCGCTGAAAGCGGCCTGGCCGGATTGGAGAAGCTGGCGGGCATACCGGGCGGTGTGGGGGGGGGGATGTCGATGAACTGCGGAGCCTTCGGATCGGCGATCTCCGACCACCTCGTCGATGTGGATGTTATGGATGCCGACGGCACTGTCTCGCGCCTGTCGAAGGAGACGGTCGGTTTCAACTACCGTAAAGCACCGGGGCTGGCTGGAAAGACGGTGCTCAAGGCCAGGTTCAATCTGCCTGCCGCCGCACCGGAGGATGTTCTACGAGTCGTAGATGAGACCGTCAGCGAGCGCTTTCGCCGGAACGTGATGAACCTCCCCTCCGCCGGCAGCGTCTTCAAGAACCCGCCCGGCCATTTTGCGGCTAAGCTGATTGAATCGGTTGGCGGCAAAGGGATGTCGGTCGGGGGAGTTGAGGTATCTGAGCTGCACGCCAACTTCATCATCAATCGGAGAGGAGGCACGGCGGTGGATGCTCTTGAGCTGATCAGGCGGATAAGGCGAATGGTGCTTCAGCAGTATGGGGTAGCTCTGGAGCTCGAGCTGCGCCGGGTGGGTTCTACGGATGACCCGGAGATCGACTAAACGTTACCGTAAAACCCGCAGCCGATGGCGGTGGTTGAAACTGCTGACCTGCCTCGCTGTTCTGACAGCGGGATTGTGGGGGTTGTCGGTGGCTGTCGGGAGCGGGATTTCGGCGGCGAAACGTGCGGTGGTGAAGAGGCTGGCGGAGTCGCCCTGGAGCCGCCTGGAACAGATTGAGGTGGTGGGGATTGAGCGGCTGCCGGAGCACGACATCCTGCAGGCGCTGGCGGTCGAACCGGGGTCGAACCTGATGCACCTCCAGTTCGATGCACTGTGCACGCGGGTGAATGCAATACCGGCGGTCAGGAGAACCAGGGTCCTGCGCCGCCTGCCCGGGAGGCTGGTTGTCCGGGTGGAGGAGCGGCGGCCGGTGGCCGCAATTGCAAGGGATGGACTAATCCTGATTGATGAGGAAGGGGTGACCTTCCCCCCTGTCTATGCCGCCGAGGTCATAGACCTGCCGATCATCACCGGCGATGTGAAGTCAATGGCTAAAGACGGCTTCAGAGCGGCGCGTCAACTAATTGTTGATATAGAACGGAACTACCCGAATCTTTACCGGCATCTTAGCGAGGTCAGTATCGGCAGGGACAGGTTGTTGCTGCGTCTGCGTGAGGGTGGTGCAGCGGTAAAAGCCGCTGAAATCCCCGGCCGGGAGACCCTGGCCAGTATGGAGCTCTTTCTCGAACAGCGGGCTGGCGAGCTTACTCCGAAAACCGAATACATTGACCTCCGCTACCCTGCAATGGTGGTCACCGGGACAAGATAAAAGGCGGGTCGCGAGACCAACAGCCAAAGAACAAAAGCCTGAAGCCAAAAGCCCAAAGCCAAAGGAGATGCTATGGCGGTTACCGATACACTGGTCGGTGTCGACCTCGGAACAACCAAGATCAGCGCCATCATCGCTGAAGTTAACAGTGACGGCGAGATCCAGGTTGTGGGGGTTGGTAATACCGCTTCCCCTGGTATGCGTCGGGGGGTCGTGGTCAATATCGAGAAGACAACTGAGGCGATCGCCGAGGCTGTTGGCCAGGCGGAACAGATGGCCGGGGTTAAGGTCAAGGACGTTTACGTCGGCATTGCCGGCGACCACATCCGCTCCATCAACAGTCGCGGTGTCATTGCCGTGTCGCGAGGACATGCTGTTGACAGGTCAACCGTTATCTCCCAGAACGACGTCGAACGGGTTATCGATGCTGCCAGAGCGGTGGCGCTGCCGATGGATCGCGAGGTTCTCCACGTCCTCCCGCAGGGGTTCACGGTGGATGACGAGCCCGGCATCCGAGTGCCGGTGGGGATGACGGGGCTCAGGCTCGAGGCCGATGTCCACATCATCACCGGCGCCATCGCCTCAGCCCAGAACATATACCGCTGTGTCCGTCGAGCTGGCATCGGTATGAGAGGCCTTGTGCTCGAGCCGCTCGCCTCCAGTTACGCTGTTCTGGGTGACGAGGAGAAGGAGCTCGGCGTATGCCTGCTCGACCTGGGCGGCGGCACAGCCGATATCGCGGTCTTCGAGGGCGGCACCATCCGGCACACCTCGGTCATCGGACTGGGTGGGGCCAATGTAACCCGCGATATCGCACTGGTGCTCGGCATTCCCATCGAAGTGGCGGAGAAGCTGAAGATCGAACGGGGAAATATCTACCCTCCTTTGACAGAAGGTGAGCCCATTACCGTTGAGATCGGTGACGATATGAAACCGCGTCAGGTTGACCCGGCCGAACTGAATGAGATTATCCGCGCCAGGATGGAGGAGATACTCGAGATGGTGCTTCGGGAGCTGAAGCGGGTTGACTGTATGAGGATGATCGCCTCCGGGCTGGTGATAACCGGAGGAGGCTCGCTTCTGAGAGGAACGACGATGCTGGCTGAAGAGATATTCCGCAAGCCGATTCGAGTCGGTGTGCCGCGTGGGCTGAATGGTCTGGCCGACACGGTTCACAATCCGGCCTTTGCCACCGGCGTCGGACTCATTCTGTATGGTCTCAAATACGACGGCGAAGTCAGCTTCTATGGTGATGAGAGCGATCTGTTCAGTCGCATTCTGAAGCTGTTAAAGGGGTGGTTTCACGGTCTGGTTAATTGAATGGTAAATGAATCTGTCATGCTCCAACGTTAGGTAGGGGCGCAATCCCTGCTTTCGCAGGGACATGCTTATTGCGCCCTTAGTAACGCATAATGGAATCTTCGAAAGGGATTCTTCACTGCGTCTGGAATGTATGTAAAGCCGAGCCGGGTTCGCAACCCGGCCGGAAAACAGCTAAGATCTGTAACTGAAAATATTAACTAATAAAACTAAAAACGGAGTGAAAGGATGGCCAACACACTAAACTTCCTGCCACCTGAGGTGCCGAAGTTGGGTGCCTGTATCAAGGTGGCCGGTTTCGGCGGAGCGGGTGGAAACGCGGTCGATCGGATGATCTTCTACGAGTTGACCGGAGTCGATTTTATCGCCGTCAATACCGACATGCAGGCGCTTGACAAGAGCCGGGCGAATAACAAGGTCCAGATCGGGAAGCAGATTACAGGTGGACTCGGCGCGGGCGCAAATCCGGAGATCGGTCGCGAGGCCGCTGTTCAGGATTCGGAGCTCATTACCGAAGCGCTCAAGGGTTCCGACCTGGTGTTCATTACTGCAGGTATGGGCGGCGGAACCGGCACGGGGGCGGCTCCCATAGCCGCAGAGATCGCCCGGAAATTGGGCGCTTTGACCGTGGCTATTATCACCAAGCCCTTCCTGTTCGAGGGGCGGCGCCGGATGAGTATCGCCGATGCCGGCATCAAAGAGCTGCGCGAACATGTGGACACCCTGATTGTAGTTCCCAATCAGCAGCTCCTGTCGGTGGTGGATGCCAAAACCACTCTGATCAAGGCATTCGAGCTGGCCGATTCAATCCTGACCCAGGCCGCCAAGGGGATATCGGACCTCATCGCCATACCCGGACTGGTTAACCTCGACTTCGCCGACGTGCGTTCGGTGATGGAGGGGATGGGTGATGCCCTGATGGGTGTCGGTGTGGCGGATGGTGACGAGCGTGGAACCAAGGCGGCTGAAGCGGCAATCTCCTGTCCATTGCTGGAGGATGTCTCAATCGACGGCGCTCAGGGGGTGCTGGTCAATGTCACCGGATCGTCTGATATGACCCTGTTTGAGGTCAACGAAGCGGCCTCGGTAATCTACGAAAAGTCCGGCGAACGGGCCAATGTTATCTTCGGAGCGGTGATAGACGACAACCTGGGTGATGAGTTGAGGGTGACCGTCATCGCCACCGGCTTTCAGAATGGTGGAGCCAATGTTGCCGCCGGGCTGCAGCCCGACCGCAGTTACGACTTCCGGCCCAGGAAGCAGGCCGACCTGGACATACCCACCAAGGTCCGTCGAGAGCGTGGAGATGGCGACGGTGACGGCGATGGTAAAAGCCGGGTTCACCTGGGTGAGATCGACCTTGAGGGCGAACCTCCTGATCTGAGCCTCCCCGCCTTCCTGCGCAGGACACCGGATAACAGAATTGGTCGAGGATTGACGATCGGTGGCCGGTAGTATATGGTTGACAATCAACCGACCGCGTGTGCCCCGGGATCCCGGATTTAATCCAGGATTGCAAACCGGGTTTTAGTAAGCCACGCGCACAAGGCACTATACTGCATTTGAATTCATCCAGGGTTGCCCCCTACGAAGCGCTGGCGGAGATATACGACCAGGTGATGTCCCACGTGGACTATGTCCGGTGGACCGGCTTCGCGATGGAGGTGTTTGCCGATCACGGTATTCCACTTGCGGAGTTAATGACGGCAAAGACCGATGTTAAGATACTTGAGTGCGCCTGCGGAACTGGAACTGTGGCCGGGTTGTTCTCGATGCAGGGCTGCAGCGTTGATGCCTTCGACAGTTCACCGGCGATGATTGAGGTTGCTCGGGCTAAAGGAAGCGCAATATCGAGAGCCCCACATTTTTACGTAGCTGACTTTCTCGCCCTTGATGCCGAAGAGTGCTATGATGCCGTCCTCTGTCTATACGATTCCGTGAATTACTTGACAAAGCCGGGGCAGCTTGTGGACTTTCTCTCCCGGGTCAGACGGGCCCTCAAGCCGGATGGACTTTTTCTGTTTGACATCTGTACCGAGTTCAATTCGAGGCTTAATTTTTCAGGCCGCAAGGAGGAGGGGCAGGGACCGGGATACCATTATATTCGCAGGATGCGTTTCTACCCGGATAAGATGATCCAGGAAAACCAGTTTGAAATGGGCCTTGACGACCGGCCCGGGGAGCTTATTTGCGAGCGACATCGGCAGAGGATCTATACTACGGGAGAGATACGGCGAGCCTTGAAACAGGTCAAACTTATGATTCTTGAGGAGACCGAAGACCTCGACCGCCACCCACCGACTCCAGAAGCACTCAGAGTGCATTTTCTCTGCCGAAGGTAGTGGCCCGGTTTCATCGAAACCGGGTATAGGGCTCATCATTTGTCTTCATTCACTTGAGATTATGGAATATTCTAAACAGAATCAAAGTGTAATAGCGCCACCTCCTGACCATCAGATTGAAAGCCCTGATCTGGGGGAATCTGTCACCGGAAATGACCGTGAGAGCCTGACGTGGAGGTCGTCGGAACCGCTGTTAAAGCTGCTGAACGTGACCTTCCGTTGGACTGCCTTGAGCGGGATAGATGGTATCACCTTTGCCATCAGGCCGGGTGAATTTGTGCTTCTGGAAGGTAGAACAGGGGCTGGCAAGACGACCCTTCTGGAGCTGATATCTATGGAGCTGGTGCCGATGGCTGGGGATATTGTGCTCGAGCGGTTCAGGATTAGCGAGCTGAAGCCGCGCTCGCTGCCGGCCTACAGACGATGTATCGGGATTGTCTATCAGGACCTGCGGTTGTTGGAGGATCGCAGTGCGCTTGAGAACGTGCGACTGGCGGCGAGTTGCGAGGGAAATCTGCCTGGCAGCCCCAAGATGCGGGCGCTGAAAGCCCTGGCCAGGGTCGGCCTGTCTCACAAATTCCACAGCCTGCCGGGGGAGCTGTCGGCCGGAGAACAGCAGCGCACCGCCATAGCCAGAGCACTCGTCAACGAGCCGCTACTTCTGCTGGCGGACGAGCCGGTCTCGAATCTCGACGGTGAGACGGCTGCCGAGGTTGTCGATCTGCTCAGGAGTGTCAACCTGGCCGGCACAGCTATACTGGTAGCTACCCATCAACATGAGCGATTCGAGCTGTGCCGGCCCCGGGTTATCCGGCTTGAGCAAGGCAGGATGGTTGAAGATTGATGAATTTATGTGGTGTCACGTGATGGCACGTGACACCACAATAATGATGGATTATGTAGGGGCGATGTTCAACATCGCCCCTACTTGAGACATGCCCGATTACGATGATCGCGGCGTCAGGTTCTCAACCTGACGCCATATAATTCCTGGTAGGTGCGGCACTCTTGCCGCGCATTTGCCTGACAGGAGTGTCGGGCCTACCATATTCTTCCGGCCGGGTTACGACCCCGGATCGGTGTCCGGGGCAGGCCCGGCTTGGCCTTATATAAAAGGTAAACATTGATAGCTTTTGCGCTGAGCGAGGGGTGGCGCAGCTTCCGCAACCTCGGTATCCTCGGCCTGTTGACGATACTTTCACTCACCGTCACCCTGACTCTGGTCGGGCTCTCGCTGAGAGGTTATTTACTGATCGAAGGGTGGAGCCGCGGTCTGCTGGGGCGGTTCGAGATCGAGGTCTTTCTCTCCCCGGAGATTGATTCGCTGCGGGTTACTGAGCTGACCGGAGCGGTTGCGGCGCTGCCTGAGGTCGGAACGGTAGTCTACATCTCACGGGAAGAGGCGGCACGAAGATTTTCTGAACAGTTTGGAGATGAGTTGCTCGACCTCCTCGAGTTCAACCCTCTTCCCCTCTCACTGGTGGTGACACTATCAGGTGATGCCGATCCTGAGGTGAGCTGGGATAGGGTCGCTCGGACGATTGCCACGCTGGATGGTGTTGACGATGTGGTCTATCAGGGTGATCTTCTGGCCAGGGTGAGTAGTTTCTATCGCTCGGCGGGTGTCGCTCTTGCGGCAGCCGTCGGAGCGGCGCTGATACTGTCGCTGATCTTCACGACGCTCTCAGTTCACGCCGCTATCAGATCGAGGGAGGAGTTCATCCGCATTGTCTCCCTGTCCGGCGGTTCGAAGACCTTCGTTCGCGCACCGTTCATAGTGTTGGGGGGATACTACGG
>MWJR01000034.1 GCA_002127415.1 Calditrichaeota bacterium AABM5.125.24 | reverse complement strand
TTAACACCCTGTCCAGTTTTTGGGGGTAATTATAGTCAGGTGGGGACACCTGACACCACAACTAATACGGGCGCACGCCGTGCGCCCCTACATTATGAACAGTTCAAGGTTCAAATCATCCGTCAGATACGATGCAGCAGATCAACGACCTTCCCGCTCTTGTCGAAGTGCAGCCTGTAACAGGGAACATCACGAACTATCCCTCCAACCACCTTCAGCACCTTCTCCCACCACTCTTCGGTCATCAGCGGCTTAATGAGGCAGGCCAGAACCCGGCTGATTATCTCGCGCCTGTCTTCAATCCGAACGATGCGGTTCTCGGTGTCTTTCTCCAGGAACATCAGGGCCTTCAGCGGCGCTGAAGCCGATGACACATCCGGCAACTCGCCGTGGCTCCAGGTGCCGTAGCTCCGCCACCCATCCGGCTGCCTCCGCACTATCATCCTGTCGTCACACTGGATCTCAGCGGTATCATTATCCTTCAACATTGCAGTAATAGTGGACTTGCCGGCATCGGAATGCCCCACGAAGAGAACTCCACTGCCGTCGAGGATCACCCCAGCGGCATGCAGAATGCAACCCTGCCTGTCAGCCAGAACCCGTGCCAGAAGGATCTGATCGGAGGTGAAGGTGGTTAGGGAATGCAGATTGCCCCTCCGGTAGTCATCTTCACTCTTGTTGTAGATCCTGCCCCTGGTGTGGTTGTGGTTGAAGACCGCCAACTTGTATCTTTGTTCATCACTCCAGCTACTGGATACGCCTGAATATATCCAGGAATCCCCTTTCCTGTAGATGGCCCAGGGGGCTCTCCTGTATATCTCCTGACCGAGGTCCTGTCTTTTCGTATCGGGGAGTGCGAAGTGGTGATTTATGACAACTACATCCTCACCCGGTCCATCCACCTCAAAAGTCTTTAGCTTCGGATGAAAGGTGTTGTCGGTTATGGGAAGGTCAGACTCGACCAGGACCGTGATCCCGCCGATCTGATAGCAGCGGAGGTGACTGCTGCGAAACTGTTCCTTTACTCTCCTGGTCTCTCCGGCTATTGCGCAGAGATATTCAACCCTGGCTGAATAACGCTGATGTTCTATATACCCCCAGATAGGACACCACTTACAATCGCTCCTCAGCTCGCAGGAGCCGCAGTTCTCCTGGTATTCCTTTCCACCCCTGACCTTATCAATCAGTGATGGAATGAAGACCTCCCAGGCCTCACGAAGACTCCCCCGCCTCAGATCGTAGCGGAGAGCCGGGTCAGCCGCATACATACAGAATGACATCCCGCCGTAAGGGTCTATGTGAAAATCGCGCCTGATGGTTATGCACGGCTCCAGGATGCGGTCACTCTTCGTCGCCAGGTATCCGCAGGTGTCCCCACCCTCTCTGGTAATCAGGTCACTTACAAAGTCGGGTCTATTCAGTCTCACGGCGTCGCGTGGATCAAGTCTCTGAGCGCGGATCTCCCTGTTCTTCTTCTGATCCCCCGAAGTTGAGAGGTATATCCAGGAGGCCCCGTATCTATGTCGAGGGGTGAGGGATTCCGCCAGCTTTATCATATCATCGAGCTGGTGCAGGTTGTCCTTCATCGGTGTAATCTGCACGGTGAACCCCGCCCCCGCCTCCTTCAGGTAGGCGATGCCCTGCATAACCGCCTCGAATGAGCCCGGGTTGCGGGTGATATGGTCGTGCACCTCGGCGGTCGCGCCGTATATGCCGAGCATATTAACCCCCTGTCTCTTCATAAGCCGGGCGATTTCAGGCGTGATCAGGGTGCCGTTGGTGTTCAGGATGCAGGAGGCGGACATGCGGCTGATATAGTCGAATATCTCTGAAAAATCCGGCCTCAGCATCGGCTCGCCGCCGGAGATCCCCCAGCTGCGGCAGCCCATAGCCCTTGCCTCGTCAACGATACGCTTAATCTCATCCAGGCTCAGCTCTTCGCGACCCTCCTCCGCATCGGGCGCTATCCGCAGGTAGCAGTGGAGGCAGTCGTTGTTACAGCGATTGGTGAGGTCGATGTTACCTTCCAGAGGGAGGCGAGGGGGGTCAGTTACCCTTCTCCGGTCTATATATTCTGACATCGGTTTCTTGTAAATCTTCCCTGCTGCTTCGTCTGTTGACCTTATTAAGGCTGTAATGTAATTAGCGAAGTGATGACGGGCAACCGTTGGGCTCTTTTAAGAGTTCATCTAATGCTTTCAAGCATTGTTCCAAGGTTTTTTTCACAAACGGACTGTAATCCCCGCCAGGTAGCGTCTTCCGGCGGCGGGGATGTAGTAGGGGGTGCCATATTCCACATCCACCACGCCGAACGGTTCGTATTCCTCGTCTGTCAGGTTCATCCCCCGAATCTCGAAGTCTGCGCTCCAGTCAAGACCCTGGTCAATCCGCAGCCGCAGCACTCCGTCAACGACTGTATATGGATCGAGCGCGGCCTCATCATCCTCCCGGTTATCCATAAACTGCTTGCCGACATACTGAACGTGCATGGATGCCGTCACAATGTCGTAGGTATAGGTCGCCCTCATATTAGCGATGATGTCCGGGAACAGGGCTATCCGATTGCCTTCCAGGTTAACTGTCTCTACTATCGGGTTCCAGTCTTCGTCAACGCCAGCCACGTGATCGATTTCGTAATCGCCCAGGGTCGCCTGACCGTAGCTCAGGTTGCCGCTGAGGGTCAATCCGGGCGCTAGATCTTTAACATTACCGTCCAGTTCGATCCCGATGTGGCGAGAAGCCGGTGCATTGTCATAGACCTCCTCGTCCCGTTCGCTGCTGAACCCGAGGGTCACGATCTCGTCGGTGAAGAACATCCCGTATAGATTGATACCCAGTGACGCCTTCCCCATCTGGCGACGTGCGCCGACCTCGACGTCCCACATCCGCTCGGGATCGATCTCATCCGGACCGAACCTTGAAACCCTGGGTATGTCATCCGGGTTGTCTGCGTCGTAGATCTGCTCGTCGACCGGTTCGCGGCCGGCCCCTGCGATGGAGGCGTAGATGTCCGTCTCCGGGGCGAATTGATAGCTCATTCCGAGACGCGGATTGACGAACAGCCAATCGAGATCATACTCATATCCGGGAAAGGCCCCCATCTGCTCCTGACAGACATCATAGGTTACCTGCCGGAGTTGGAGGCCGCCGTTGAGCCTTAACCGGTCGGTCAGGTCGTGTTCGAGGTTGACGTAACCGCCGAGATACCGTTTATCTCCTTCCCAGCGATACCACTCGTGCTGCGGGTCCACTACACCGGGCAGCTCACGCGCCCACATCACCTTGCCCCAGTGGTCGCTCTCATAATTGCGCAAATCCAGGCCGAAGCCGAGGGTTGTTCGGCGGGTAACCTCCCAGCTCAAGCCTGTCAGCCAGCCGACCTGGTCCTTGGTGACATGCTTGCGGCGGATCAGGTCGGTGCGGTAGATGGTCACAGTATCGAGCACACCGTCACCATCCTCGTCAATGATCTTGTCGAATGGAGTTAGGTTATATTCAGAGAACTTGCGGTTCAGTTTCCACTCTTCGTAGAATCCCTCACCCTGGATCCAGAACAGCGACTGGTTGAGCTCGAGCTCAGGTGACAGTCGCCACTGGTTGTGCAACATATAGTGAGGCTGCTGAAAGTAGTCGCGCTCGCCATCGTAATCTACCGATGGATCCCAGAAATATTCCTCGTGATAATCCTTATACCAGGCCGAGTAATTGGCTTTGCGGTTCTTCTCCAGCGTGCTCTTGTCGATTCCCCACCAGTAGGCGTCCATCTCCTCCTGACCGCCGTAAACCTGCAGGCGGGTGACCATATCTGGGTCGAAGCGGGCTGCGGCGAGGAAGTAGCTCCACACATCGGCTCCGGTGTGGTCGCGGTAGCCGTCGGTTGTGACACGACTGTAGCGGCCGGTGAAGTTGTATCGCTGGCCCACAACTCCCGAGCGATAGAAGAGGGTGCGGCGTGTGGTGTTGAAACTGCCGCTCTGAAGTGTGAACCCCAACTCACGACGGGAGACCGCATCGCTGGTGACCAGATTGACCCCGCCGCCTATGCCGGCGGGACCCGACTGGAAGCTCGACACGCCGCGCTCGATCTGGATGTCGTAGGTATTGGTCAGGAAATCGGGGGTATCCTGCCAGTAGATGCAGTGATCCTCCGGGTCGTTAATGGGAACGCCGTTAACGGTGGCGACGATCCGTTCCTGGCCGAAGCCGCGGATCCTGAGTTCGGCTGCACCGACGTCACTACCGCTCCAGCTGAACGCCGTCACGCTGGGGATCTCATTCACCAACAGTGGCACGTCCTGTGCCCCGTAGGAGAGCTCGACCAGGTTACGATCGAGGTTCGAGAGCGCACCGGGGGTTCGACCGGGAATGCCTCTCCCAGGCCCGACCACCACCTCTGAGAGCCGGATCGGTTCGGGTGTAAGCTCGACGCGGATTGACTCCCCGTCCGCCTCGGCTTCGACCTTCGCCTCACGGTAGCCGATGTGGCTCACCGACAGGGTATATATCCCCGCCACTCCACCCACTTCGATAGAGAAACGCCCTGCCAGGTCGGTGGTGCCGCCTCGATGCCGCCCGGGGAGAGTTTCGGTGGATACCGGTTCGATGTCTGTGTGTCCCACCACGGTCACATCGGCATCCGGCAGCGGATTTCCGGTGACGCCGTCCAGAACCTGCCCTCTCAGAGTGAGGGCGTGCGCCGGGCCGCCTGACAGGGTCGCTGCCGATAAACCCGCCGTCAGGAGGACGATAAGTAGATTCTTAGTCCGCATATTATACCTCCAGATACTAAAAAAGCCGCCTGCCCAGCGGGAAAGCGACTGATAACGGCTTATGCTTGCAATCCCTACGCTGGCATTATCCAGATCAGGTTATGAGGGTGTGATCTCAGGCCGCTTCATAAGCGACCACCCCTGTGCCTGCATGCTCCGGCGGATCGACCGGACGCATCGGAATTGAAAGAACAGCCTTTAAGATATTATAGTTAGATCCCGCCCCCCTGTCAAGTCTATCCTCCTATATAAGATGGCTCTTTAAGTGTTTCTTCATAAGCCGTCCCAAAAATCATCAGGCAAATCTAAAGTTTTGTGCATTGCAATCAATTGTTCGGGAACGGCTAACCTTTTCTTGCCAATCGGGTTAATAGCATAGGTTCTTTTATTGGCTGGATTTTGGAATATATGGTGATCGCTTTTAACCCGCACCTCAACCAATCCGTTTTTTTCCAGATAACGCAATATCTCTCTAAAGTCTTTGTTACACAGTTGCGAATAAAGTCCCATGGCTCCTTGCTTGAATATCCATGCCACCTATCGGGAGGTTAGGCAGACGATTTTTGGGGATTCTCTGTGCATGGACAAATGACTGCCATATCTCACGAGGAGCCGGAATGTAAATATCTTCCTCTATGCCGTTCTCAATGTAATCCGCCACGTGAAATGCCATAAGGGCAATCAGATTCTCAATTGCCTTTCGTTGCGTATAGCCAGTGGCCACTACGTTCATTTCGAGGGATATGGCACACCAATAGGGTTCAGGCTCACGCTTCCGACCTAATACGACACGGAATTGAGAACCGTCAAATACATTGCTGCCCTTCTCCAGCGCTCGCAAGACATCATCCGTTAAGAAGTCTCCAAAGGTTGATTTCTTGGTGATGGGCATAGGCGCTCCTCATTAAGTTCTTATACCCTAATTAGATACGAAAAATTGCTCTGGTTGTTTGAGTTAAATTATAATTTATCTCATTCTATGTCAAGCAATACGTGCCACTTTCCACCATATTATAAATCGCGGCAAATTTCATGTCTTTGAACAATCAGACACATTTATCTTCAAGTTTATTCAGTTTGATCGGTTATCGAACACGCCCTATTTCAAATTAGTCCACTATCCTTCGATATCGAGCCGGATCTGAGGAATAAACTCCTCCACCGACGGGAAGTCACCGAGCTGCTTGGCGAAGGCCGCCTGAAGATAGGAGTCGATCCACTTGAAGATGTTGTTGCGACGGATGGTATCGCGCATTCGACCCATCCGCTGCCGCTTCTCCTCCGAATCCATATAGAAGGCCTGGTGGATGGCGTCAGCCATCCCCTCAATGTCATACGGGTTGACCAGGAGTGCGTTCTCCTGAAGCTGGTAGGCTGCTCCGGCGAACTCGCTCAGTATCAGAACCCCGTCCTCCTGGACATTGCTGGCACAATACTCCTTGGCCACCAGGTTCATCCCATCCTTCAGCGGCGTTACCAGCGCGATCCTGGCAGCGCGGTAGTAGGCCAGCAGTTCCTCTGTATCGAGGTTTCGGTAAAGGTAGTGTATCGGCACCCATCCGGCGTGGGTGAAGCGGCCGTTGATCTCCCCCACCAGCTGCTCAACCTCGGCCTTCAAAGACCGGTATTCTGCCACCTCAATCCGGCTCGGCACCACCACCTGGACCAGGGTCAGTCTCCGCTGCAGATCGGGGTAACGTTCCAGGGCGTTCCTGAAAGCCAGCAGCCGCTCAGGTATCCCCTTGGTATAATCGAGACGGTCGGCGCCGAAGGCGATATACGAGTCCATCATCGACCGTCGCAGCCAGTTGACCTGGGTGGTCACGGTTGGAGATCCAGCCTGTCGGGCGAAGCTGTCGAAGTCGATACTGATGGGAAAGTTCCCCACCCTGACCTGACGGTCGCCGATCTCCACACTCTGAACAGCGCCACGCCCGCTGACCTTCACACCCGGCATCAGATACAGCAGGGAGTTGACGAAGTGACGCCGATCGCGCATAGTCTGGAAACCGATCAGGTCGTATTCGAGCAGCGCCTTGAGGATCTCGGCCCGCCACGGCAGCTTTATGAACAGGTCCGGCGCCGGAAACGGTATGTGCAGAAAGAACCCGGTTCGGCGCTGGATCCCAAGCGACCGCATAATCTCACCAACGTGGATCAACTGATAGTCATGAACCCAGATGTAGTCGGCTTCGGTGCTGTTCTGTCCGATGACTTCGGCGAACTTCTCGTTCACCAGTCGGTAGTAATGCCAGAATTCCGGATCGAAGTTGCAGCGGGTCTGCAGGTCGTGAAACAGCGGCCAGATGACCTGGTTGGAGAAGCCGATGTAGAAACCTTCGACCTCTTCAGAGGTGAGAGTGACGGTATGAAGTTGGTAGCCTATATCCTTTGATGCCTCGCCGATGAGCTCGCGCCAATCGACCTCCTCCGTGGTTCCGGACCAGCCAATCCAGAGACCTCCGCGGTTGCGCAGCACCGGTGCCAGAGCCCGCACCAGCCCCCCACCGCCCGGCTGGACGCGCCACTCCCCCCCCTTCCGTTCAACTGTGATCGGAAGACGGTTCGACACCGCCACCAGACGGGTGGTTCGTCCGCCCGAATCCGGCGGAGACCGGTCCCTTTCAGGTTCCTGCACAGCGGTTATTTAATTAATATGGTCAAAAGTCGATGGTTAATACTGTCCGGTGATCATTTGGATTGTCATTCCCATGAAAACGGGAATCCAGTATGGACAATAAGTTATCAAACTCTACTCTGGATTCCAGCCCCAGCTTCCGCTGGGACATGCTTTCGCTGGAATGATGACGTGATGATTCCTTTTCAAGTCGGTTAATCACTTGGTTGTTGTCCCTACAGTCTATTCCATCAGTTACATGAATTTATCTAAAATCATTGGGACAGTAGTGACATTAGACGATCATTCATCATTCATCGTTCATCATTACATATATCCCGCCAGTGGTGGAGGAATTCGAGTAGCTCGTCGGGCGGTCTAATCCAGGCATCGGCTTCGGTCTGCCTCCACTCAGGACGCACCAGCAGCGCCACTCCCCGTCCCTTGACGGCACGGAAGGCGTCCTCGTCGGTCATGTCGTCGCCCAGGCAGGCAGCGACCGCGTCGCCCTCCTCCTCTGATAGCACAGCCCGGACCACGTCACCCTTGCCGTGCCCGGCCGCTCGCAGCTCCAGCCCGCCGTCAAATCTCCTGAG
>MWJR01000097.1 GCA_002127415.1 Calditrichaeota bacterium AABM5.125.24 | reverse complement strand
GTACACTATAAATTGCACTTGGTAATATATCTTCAGTTGAGTTAATCCCATTGGAACAGTGCGGTCAAGGGTTTGGAAAATCAAGTCCAATCGCGCTAATTCCAGCATTATTAAGTCTTTCGGAGGCATTTATAGACGTGGGTTGATCGGATCTGCCCAGCTTGCTTGAATCAATCGATACCGAGAGTGAATCCCACCTCTCGAGGCGCGAGAATCCCGCAGCAAGAATCCATGCGACCTCCTGGAAACGCTCGGCAGGCGTCATCTCATTAGGATCGTCGATAGGGTGCATTACCTTCCTCCGGCATTGTTATTGGTCTTGTAAGATGCCGTCCATCGGAGCTCGATTCGTGGCTCGAGCTGATGACAGCACCTTCTCACCTATTACATACCGGAAAAAGGTTCGAAGTGTCGGGTGGGAATCGAATGCAACCTGGCTGTTAACCGGAAGAAGAATAGACGATTCGGACTGTGCACCACGATTCCGAAGTTTTCCGTTGCCGTTACGCGAAGGGTCATAGGGATTGACGCGGTCGTCAATCCTATGATCTTCAGCTCTTCATTGATCTTCAGCATGTCGTTACGAATGTGGATTCTCTGTTTCTTTCGCGGTCAAAAATCCCGAACCGGATCCGCGATCAGTTGAGGTAAATTGCGAAGTCCCTTCCATAGGACGTTTTGAAAGGGGGATTGACAGGACGGTGTTGACGTGATACATTAGAAATAACCGTGTGAAGATGAGGGTTCTGAAAAGTCAAAGATTCTGTTTCAAAATCTGAAAGGAGTTAAGACAAATGGCAAGAAAGACGGTAAGATACAATCCAGCAGGGATTGCCGAACTTCCCAACAACCGCCCAGTAAAGTATACAATTCAAACTGACAGCGGAAATCCGAATTACATCGGAACTGCAAAACGGGGAAGAGTGCGAGCACGTATAAGCGAGCACCTTGGAGAAATACCTGGCACTAAGGTGCGGATTGAGCCTTTTGGAAGCATTAAAGAGGCTGAAGAAAATGAAGCAAGGTCCATAAGAAAACTACAGCCGCGATATAATAAGAAAGAAAAGTAAGGAGTGAAAATGGAGAATGGGGGGCTAAGGGTGGGTCGGTGGGGTAAGTTCAATCTGGGGAGTATAGACCTCCATCTATCCGCCTGCGGATCGCAAATTGCAGACCGAAGATTGGGGGGGAGACCCGGCAGGACGAACCATTCGGTATATGCGCCCGATATGGATTGAAGTTGGGCTTGCGCGGGAGGCAAAGGGATGTTATACTAGGCAAATTCAAATCATCGGGTAAATCGAGTTGGAGGCGTTGATTGCTTCTATACCTATCTGCTGCTGTATTGCGGGACTGTTGAACCCCTGGACGGCAAAGGATGACCGTACCCGCCGATGGGATCTGAGGGACACTGGGAAGTTTTGCGCACAGATATACAGAACCCTTTTTAATGGAAAGGTGATTTAATGCCTAAATATTCAGTAAAACAAGTCCGAGCATCAATTCGAAAATTTGAGGATTTTGCCCATGGTGTGAGATACTCCGACTTTCACACTTTTGACGATAACTTCTCATTTTTTATCGACCATTGCGAAAATGACCATATCATGAAAGTTATTATTGATCCATTAAAGAACTTGGCAAGTAAGCCATCCTTGCTTTCAAAGTTGAAGGAATTTGTCAGCGCTGTATCGAGTTCTGTTGCTGGATCAGCTTTATATCAACTACTTGTATCACTTATTACTCCATAATAATGCAGTAATTTATGGAGCTTATGTATGAATGGCTTAATAACAATCGTCGATAAATCAACTTTACAGACGCTCTCTGAACATGAGTGGATTTCTTTCCAAGATTATTGCACACTAAATCTAATTCCGGTTTTGTATAACGAAGTACTGGCCGATTTAACAAAATTCGAGGAAAACGCACGATCAGAACACGAGTGCTCAAGATTGGCGAATAGAACTCTTGTCTATAATCCTGTATATAATGTGAACTTCAAGTCCGGTATGATTGAGTCACTGAATGGAAGAGCTTATCCACCGTTAGGCAGACCACTTATCGCAGGCGAAAGTAAAATACTGCCGGATGGCAGGAAGGGAGTAGTGTTCGTTGAACCAAAGGAGATTCAAGCTATAAGAAGATGGCAAAAAGGGAATTGGTCGGTCACGGATCGACAGGTCGCAAGTCAACTGAGAGATAAAATAAATCAAATAAATATAAAATCAGCCAAAGAATCCATTCGCATTATTTTCAATGCAGCTCCGAGGCTAAAAACACTTGATGAAGTAAATTCGTTCATAAAGGTTTTTTCGGACACACAGGAAGCACAGCGGGGACTTCTTGCTCTCATAATGCACATATTTGACATTGATTCAAATTTGGCCTCTGAACTATTCTATCGTTGGGAAAGCCATGCATGTCCATTGATTAGCAATTATGCTCCCTATGCCTTTCACTGTATTAAAACTGTTCTATTATTCTATTTTGGCTTAATAAATGACTTGCTTTCTGAGCGTGATACTAACATTATCGATTTGGAATATCTCTTTTATCTGCCATTTTGTATGTTATTCTCAACCAATGACAGATTTCAAGAACTATTGATGCCATACTTAATCGGTGATTTTCAAGATTTTCTTCCTCTAAGGCAGTTACAGAGCGACCTGTCAAAGGTGCGTGAATGCGTGAAAGAAATACCCGTCAATCCTGATATGCCAGCAAAGCGGAAATATGAAGCTTTAAAGAGAAGTGCGACGTCCTTCTATGCAATTTGGTCAAGACATCTACGGGAAGATGTATTCCTTGAAAGAGACCGGTCCAAAGATTACTCACCTGAAGAACACAAGAGAATAGTCAGTGAGGTGTTGAAATACCGAGATGGTATCCAAACAGAGCACTTTGATTCCGACGATGCCGATTTCATGATTCGCGAAACTTGGCTATCACTTGATGACTTATGTATTTGTAGAAGTGGACTGAAATTTGGTGAATGTTGTGGGAAGAAACTTGATCACTAATCGTTCCCACCACATCCCCGTCCTCGAATGCAACCTCCCTGTTAACCAGAAGGGAGGTGTTCAACGGAGAGTTTGAGAGTTTTGGAGGAGAAAAGCGATAACCGGATGCAACCCTCGAGGTTGCAATCGATATTTGAGAGGCGGATTTCAAAACGGAGAGTTTCGACAAACCGACCGGAAGGCTGCAAATCGCTGCACCGGTTGCGGAAATAACGAAAGCCCTGAAGAACTGCTCTTCAGGGCTTTCTGTTAACCCGCCGGTCGCTCGGTTTAATGTTACAAAATTCTGGCTCCTCGGGAGGGACTTGAACCCCCAGCCTAGTGGTTAACAGCCACCCGCTCTGCCAATTGAGCTACCGAGGAATAAATGGATTCCCGCTTTCCAGTCTGTCCGAGAATTGTTAAAGTCCGGTTGTCATTGCGAGCGCAGCGAAGCAATCTTTCCCATAATCAGTAGTTTAAAGATTGCTTCGTCACTTCGTCCCTCGCAATGACACCATTCTCGGACAGACTGTTTCGCGGGAATGACACGTGAGTTTACAGCACCGCCTTCTTGTGCCGCGCGGAATGACACTGAACATTAACCGCGCACGGCAGACTGGCGATGTGACAGGGATACGCCTGGATAAAAACGTCCAGCGCCGTCGTTGAGCCCCCCAACCCCATCGGACCGACGCCGAGTTTATTCACCCGGTCGAGGATTTCGAGCTCCATTTCGGCGTAGTAAGGATCGGGATTGCGTGTGCCAATGTCGCGCAGCAGCGCTCGCTTGGCGATCTGAGCGCACTTGTCGAAAGTCCCCCCGATCCCGACCCCGACCACTACCGGCGGGCATGGATTGCCGCCCGATTGACGTATCCGGTCAACCACAAAATCGATGACACCACCCCGCCCGTCCGCAGGCTTCAGAACCGTCACCCGGGACATATTCTCAGAACCGCCCCCCTTCGGCTCGAAGTAGAGCGTCAGTTTGTCCCCGGGCACAACCTCTATCCAGACAATTGGCGGGGTGTTATCGCCGGTGTTTTCCCGGCGAAGCGGATCTCGAACGATCGACTTGCGCAGGTAACCTTCCTGGTAACCCTGTCTGACACCTTCCTCTATGGCCGCCTGCAGGTTGCCCTCGATGCATACCTCCGCCCCTATGTCGGCAAATACCACCGCGAAGCCGGTGTCCTGACAGAGCGGAACCTGCCCTTCAGCAGCAATCCCGGCGTTGTCCAGAAGCTGGTCGAGCAACGCCCGAGCGGCTGGTGAAGCCTCCAGCTCCTTGAACTCACTAATAGCCGCGATGACGTCCTCGCCCAGGAAGTAGTTGGACTCTATCGCCAACCGCTTGACCGCTGCCGTGATCTCGGCGGCAGGGATGTTTCGCTTCGACATCTACCCCTCCAGCCGCTTCATAAGTTCATCGATGGTCCGGATGATGCCCTCGGCGACCTCGGATATACGCTGCCCCAGCATATACGCCGGGGTCGAGAGAACCCGGTTCTCGCTGTCCACCGCAACGCCGCGAACATCCTCAACCTGGTGCTTCCCGCCCATCTTCTCGAGCTCCGCAGCGGTCCCCGGATCGCTGCCGATGGTAAGGGTAGGTTTGATCCCACTGGCGGTCAACGACTTCATCACCACCACCGGTGCGATACAGAGTGCCGCAATCCACTTGCCGGCCCGATGCATATCGAGGATAAGCCGTTCGACCTTGGGATACACCGTGCATTCCGCTCCCCTGACCGCGAAGTCGCACAGGTTCTTGGCCGCACCGTAGCCACCCGGCAAGACCAGGGCGTCAAGCTCGTCGACCCTGACCGTGGCAATGTCGCGCACTTCCCCCCGCGCAATTCGGGCCGACTCAACCAGAACGTTGCGCTTCTCACCGGGGACCGGCTCGCCGTTCAGATGATTGACGACGTGCATCTGGTCGCGGTTGGGAGCCATCATAACTACGTCGACCCCGTCCCGGTCAAGAGCCAACAGCGTGATGACCGCCTCGTGGATCTCACTGCCGTCATAAACCCCGCAGCCGGAAAGGACTACGCCTATACGTTTGGGCATATAAATATCTCTTTCCTGCAGTACTATTTAATTTTATGGTGTGGAACTGGAGTTGGTATCCGAGAAATATAGAAAGCAAATCTCAATGACACTTCTTCCGCATAAGGAGATATTAGAAAACATCTTCTTTCCAATAAATGCTGTCTTATAAGATCATAAATATACTGTGTGGGAGCTGAAAAATGTCTCTTAAAATCACCAACTAACTCAGATATACCCTCTCTTTTCATATCCTTGCTTTCATCAACTTTGCTTAGATATTGATAACGAATATCCTGATTCTGCTCTATTTTATGCCATAATTTCATCTTGTCTTCAGCTTTAATCTTGACTTTTTCAAGTTTGGCTTCTTCAAGTTCTAAGAATAGTATAGTAGGAAGCTCCTTAACGTCACCTTCAATACTCGCAAAATCATATTTCTCCCTAACAATATAATCATATTCAAGATCACATCGTTGTGAAAGTACCACAACGAACTTCACAATCTTCTTCTCGTTAGCTTCTTCGGATAAAGGTATAAGGAGAGGGAAGTTTGTTATTATCTCTCCCTGCCTAATGGGTCCCTTATAATCTTGAGTCTCAAATGCATTTATTTCTTCAGACAATTTTACTATTCCTCTATTTCGAACGGCCTACTTTCACTACGTTTAACCACTTTAGCAGGGATTATATTCTTCTCGGTGCTAGGCGGCAAAGCAAGTCTATCCAGATCATTGTAAAAAAGGAACATATCCTTAATAGTATTTATTAATTCACCATATGATGATACTGGTAGAAGTTCAATCATCACATGAAATGTCGTCTTGAACTTTGCTTTCTGCAGCTTGTCTTCGGCGATACTTAATACCGTTGGTGAAGACAAAAATAAACCAAATTTGTACTCAAATCCATTTTGGTCCTTCTCAACTGCATCTAGACTTAGTTGAAAGCTTTCTGCTTCAGTCAAATCAAATGGTTTTCGTTCAGTTACACCAAGAATTAATCGAAAGCTCCCCGCATCTGTTAAATCAAGGGGTTCTTGGCTCCATTGCTCTATGCAATCTTTCAGTGATGGCATATCGGAGGAAACGCCTTTCACCGTCGATAAAGCACTTGAGGATGTCATTTATCTCTCCTGTTGTTTTTTTTACTTCTGTAAAAAAGTCATTATCAAGTGTGTAATACTCCTCTTCTTCTCCTTTCAGTCTTATGATCCCATGCTGACACCTTAACTTGAAATCATCAAACTTGTATAAAGTATTAGATTTACTTTCAAGTATACATTCTGATAAATCACCTGTTAATTCTCCTGCAATATTTGGATTTAGTAAATCACTCCAAAGAAAATCTTGCAAATCTAAAAAGCTTCTTTTAATAATATCTATATATCTTAGCCCAGTCCTTATAAAAAATGATGGATTGTAAGTTTTTACTAATGCGTTTAATGCAAGATTCATTTTTTCTAAAAAAATCTCGAATCTTTCATACTTCTGTGTAGATAAAGCCATAAAATCTCGAGTCAAAGATATAGTGGTTAAGCCATCTTCAGAGGTGAAATTATAAGCTTTAGGTAGTGATTGAGGTATCGCTTGACGAATAAAATCAGGCATTCCATCTATTTCGATTGGGGTTTTTTCAGAAAACTGAGGAAATAATTGCCTTATCTCTTCCTGAAAATCTGCTGGGGCTTCAGAGCTTATCCTAAGAATAGGAGGAAACCTCAGCTGACAGATGACTTCCCGAAGAGTCGTTTTATCGTAAATAAACCTTTCTACTTCTGGTAAGTTCATATTTTCTTCCATAATTGTGAAACCTGCCCAATTGGTTTTAGTTCCCATTGATTAACAGATGCCTATGGTCAGCAGAGATTTCCTCTGCTGACCATAGGGATATTATGGGTTTAAATTCAAATCCTGGCGTCCACGTCCGCCACAGCGGTCTTGACCGTCTCGAGCGAGTTCATCAGGGCGGCCTTCTCGTCGTCGGTAAGCTTGACCTCGATGACCTTCTCAACCCCGCCAGCGCCGATGATGACCGGCACGCCGAGATAGAAGCCGTTGATGCCGTATTCCCCTTCGAGGTAAGCCGCCGCGGGCAGCACCCGCTTTTTGTCCTTCAGGTAGGACTCCGCCATCATAATCGCCGAGGCCGCCGGGGAGAAGAAGGCCGACCCGTTCCCCAACAGGTTGACGATCTCGGTCCCCGCCCCGCGGGTCCGACTGACGATGGCATCGATCTTATCCTGCGGCATCAGTTCAGCAAGCGGTATCCCGCCGACCGTGCAGAGCCTGGGCAGCGGCACCATCGTCGGCCCGTGACCGCCCAGAACCGTCGCCGCCACATCCTCGATCGACACGTTCATCTCCATCGCCACAAAGGAACAGAACCGCGAGGTGTCGAGCACCCCGGCCATACCGCAGACCCGGTTCTTCGGGAAACCTGTCACCTTGCGGAAGCCATAGACCATCGAATCGAGCGGGTTGGTGACGATGATGTTGAAGGCATCCGGGCAGTTCTCCTTGACACGCGCCGCCACCTCCGAGATGATCTTGACGTTGACGTCCAGCAGGTCATCGCGTGACATCCCCGGCTTGCGCGGCAGCCCGGCGGTGACGATGACCACATCGGCTCCGGCGATGTCCTTATAGTCGGATGTGCCGGTCATATCAGCGTCATAGCCGCCGACCCCTCGCGACTCGGCGATGTCGAGCATCTTGCCCTTGCACATCCCCTCCCTGTCAGGGATGTCGAGCATCACGATGTCACCGAGCTGCTTCTGAGCCGCCATCAGGCTCATAATCCCCCCGATCTGTCCCCCGCCGATAAAGGCTAACTTCTTGCGAGCCATTCTCTACTCCTCCTCGTAGATTGGATGTATGGTAAGTTTCCTAATTTTTCACGGTGGAGTTTCAGGTAGTGTCATTGATTAGTTGTGATGGCATAGTTCGTTATTAGATAACAGTCTGTTGAAGAA
>MWJR01000192.1 GCA_002127415.1 Calditrichaeota bacterium AABM5.125.24 | reverse complement strand
GGGTAGCAGGGGGGGGTTCCCAACACTCCCCCCCCTGCTACCTGCAGGGGGGGACTCAGGGGGGGGCGAAGTTGTTCTCCGAACCCTCGGCGTGTGCATCACCAGAACCCCCCCTGGTCTCAGCACCCGGTAGAACTCACCGAAGGCGGCCCGGTCGTCACCCACGTGTTCCATAACATCCACGGTCAGCACCAGGTCGAACTCCTCGCCACTCAGCGGCAGCCTCTGCACATCGCCGATCACCAGACTCGCCGCCGGATGAACCTTGCGGAAGTATCTCTCCCCTCCATACAGATGGGCACGGTCGATCTCGAGCCCCACCAGCCGCGCCCCCTTGAACGTCCGCAGCATCCGGTCGGAATACTGCCCGAACCCCATCCCGGCATCGAGGAATTGCGGATTGCGGATTGAGGATTGAGGAATACCCGCCTCCACTGCAATCCTCTTCAGCTCTCGCCGGACATACCAGGCCCGCAGAAACAGCAGATCCAGCGCCAGGTGAAATGCACGCCTGAGAAAGACACTCTTCCCCAGCAGCTTGGCAAGGTGGAATTTTACGGGGTCGTAGTGCAATGGAGACGCATTAATGAGTGAGCTCTAAGGTTGAACAATTTCGCTTAAGGTCACGTTGAACGAAGCGAGACATCTCCAGTGTCCGGGACTCTTCATAAGGCATTCGACAGATTCATAATGAAATACTACATTATTCTCTACACATGTTAGTCTTTGCCGATCGGTAGTTCATGAATGCGAATACGCTGCGCTTCAAAGACTACAACACACCCTGATTCTAAGTAATTTCAAATTGTTCCTACCAGTGGCAACTCCCTCTCCTTCAAGGCTTCTGCGGCAAAATGCAGAGCCTCCCGAATATCCTCAGCTTCCAGATCAGGATAGGCGGATAGAATCTCCTTCTCCGTCATACCCTCCGCCACCAATCCAACTACAGTAGCCACCGGGATACGCAGACCTCGAATGCAGGGAACGCCTCCCATCTGTTGATGGTTAACTGTTATTCGTTGATACTTCATTTCTTACCCTTTCCTGTAACAAACGTCCACACCCACAGTCCCAGCGCCATCAGTGCCGCCCCCACCGACACCCACAACCCGGCATAGAACCACTTCGGGTGGAAGCGGAACTCGACCATGTGTTCCCCCGCCGGGACTGCCACCGCCCTAAGAACACCGTCGGCACGCAGAATCTCAGTCGGCTGTCCATCCAGGGTGGCTCGCCAGCCGGAGGGATAGTAGCCATCGGCAAGGACCAGCAGCCGGGACTGACTGGTGGTGACTTTCACCTTCACTCTTTCAGGTCTGTATTCGATGATCTGTGTCTCAGCCACACCGCCCGCAGGGCCGGGTCGAACCGGCGGCTCCCGGTCCAGCAGCACCATACGCACGGGATCCCAATCCCCGCCGACCATCTCCGCCACCGTCGCCTCGAAGTCGGGCACCACCCTGAATTCCCCCACCAGCCGCGTTCGGGGCAACTCGCCGGGATTGCGGTAGACATAGGCGCCGCCGCGTGTCGTCAATACCGGCGTGAAATCTGAAGCCGGACGTGCAGGTCGGCCCCATCCCTGCCGTTCGAGCTCGCTGAATAGACGGTCGATCGGCACGCTGGTTATGACATAGCGGACGTTCAGTGCATCCAGCAGCTCCGGATGTGAATAGAGGGCTCCCCATCCCTCCAGATCGGAGGCCGTCATCAACCGCTGGTAGGCCGCGGGTTTGGCGCCGAAATAGCCGCCGGTCGATTCGAGCCCGAAATAGCTCCACCAGTTTGAGTTCATATAGCGGCTGTCCAGAGGTCGAACCCCCTGAACCAGCGGATGTATCCTGAACTTGTCCGGATCCTGCATCAACTTGCGAACTACCCCTTCCGGCCGGAAGAGCGCCTCCTGATGCGAGCGGGGGGTGAAGTTGACCAACCGACGGTTGACCGGCCAGAGGTCCACCAGCAGCACCAGGATAAACAGACCCGCCAACACCTGCCAGGTCACCTTGCGGCCCAGAGCCAGCGCTGTAAGCCCGCACATCAGCGCCATCAGACCCAGAACCCGCGCCACGTCCGGGCGCGCCATCGCCTCGGCGGCACCGAGAAGCCTCGAATCGGTCCCGGGCCGGATAATATCCGCAAACCCCCGGTAGATCCCCCTGAACAGCCCCTCGCCGACCAGCGCCACGACGGCAAGCAGAGCTGCGACACCAGCTATCCACCACAGGACGCGTCGCAGCCGGTCAGAGTTCTTGCCTCGCTGGACACGCTGAATCAACTCATCCAGCCCCACCCCCGCCAGCAGCGCCGCCGGCAGCAATAGCAGCACCTGACCCATCACAGGCGCACGGAACTTGTTGAACAGCGGCAGAATGTGATAGAGCGGGCCGTATAGGATAGGCAGATATTTCCCGAACGAGAGCGCCAGGGCCGTCAGCCCCAGCACCACCGGAAAGCCCCACTTTGAGCGAGGTAATGTTACCACCGCCAGCACCACCAGCAACAACACACCACAGCCGAAATACATCGGGTTGTGGGTGAACGGCTGACCCTGAGGGGTTCCCACCGTTCCCCAGTATGTCTGCCCCCCGAACCCAAGGAATCGGGGGAACAGGAAGGTTATCGACTCCAGTGGATGAAACGACCAGCCGGTAGCGTAATCCCAGGCGACGCCCCCACCGGCTACACCCGCCTCACCTGCCCCACGGATGGAAAACCGCGCGTAATCCAGCACCGATACCCACAGCACCGCCGACAGTGCCAGCACCAGACACATCGCCCCGCCCCAGAAGAGCGCCAGCCTTCCCCAGCCACCGAGCTCACGGTTGAGTGCTGCCCGGATCCCGTAATAGATGAGATACACCGCCATCAACAGCGCGCCGTAAGCCGCCACCTGGGGATGCAGCGCCAGCACCTCGACCGCGAACACCGCCCCCAGCGCCGCCGCTCGACCCACCGAGGGTCTGAGTCGCAACCGGTCAATCATCAGCCAGATCAGAGGCAGGAA
This sequence comes from Calditrichaeota bacterium AABM5.125.24, assembly GCA_002127415.1. Classification (GTDB taxonomy): domain Bacteria; phylum Electryoneota; class AABM5-125-24; order Hatepunaeales; family Hatepunaeaceae; genus AABM5-125-24. The sequence goes on along the minus strand of MWJR01000192.1, from coordinate 5,161 downwards.
GGTCATCCCCATCAGCTTGGAACCGTGACCCACATCGGCCAGCACGATCAACTGCGGCGAGAAGCCATAGGCTACCCCTGCCAGCCAGGCCGTAATCCGCCGGCAGCCATAGTGACGCGCCAGAAGATAGGCGAACAGTGCCGCCAGCAGGAAATGAAACAGCCAGATCCGCCAGTCGCCGCTGCCGAAGATGTAGCTGAGAAACTTGATCGGATACCAGAGCGGATAGACAAACAGGGCATACTGGAGGCTGGCGAACATCGGCAGCCCACAGAACAGGGTGGTGTTCCAGAGCGGAAACCGCCCCTCGGCGATGGCCTGCTCACCCATCTCGAACATCCCGGCCGAGGCGATCATATCGGCCGACTGAGCCAGCCCCATCCCCTCGATTACCACCTGGTGGAAGAAGACCGCTATCAGCAGATACAGCCCGGCTATGACAATCAGCGTTCCGCGATACCTCGCCAGAAAACCGCCCGAGGTATCCCTCTTATCAGATACCTTGCGTTCCGCCGGTTTTCCACCCCCACGTTTAACCTTTCTTCTGGACATTTACCCTCTGTTGGTTCAACGAAGAAAAGCTGCCGATTCAAACTCTGATAACACTATCAAGAAATATAGCCTCACTGTCCGTCGAAAGCAAAAAGACCGTCCGCAGCCGCTGCAGTTGCGCTGCAACACGAAGATGTGTATATTAGATATGATAAGTAACACAGTAAAGTAATCCTACGGAGGACACGATGCCCCAAGATGACTTCTGGAACAAACTGAAGAAGCGTATACGCGAGGTCTCCACCGCCGCCGCTGACTTCACCGAAGAGCAGGCACTCATCGGCAAGCTGAAATTCGATATCCTTACCCTCAAGCGCAAGACAGACCAGAGGCAGCGGGAGATCGGCGGGCGGATCTGTGAGCTGTCAAATGTTGAGCCGCAGCCGAACCCGTTCAAAGACCGCGACGTCAAGCTGCTGCTGAAGGAGATCAACGGGCTGGAGAAGCAGGTAGAGCAGAAGCGGGTAGATATCGGCAAGGTCGCCGACCAGGTGCGTTCCAAGAGCACCGCCAAAGGTAAACCAACCGAGACCAAACGGACCGGGAGAGCCAGTCCAACAGAACCGAAGCGCCGCACCGGCACAACCCGAAAAACCACTGCCGGCGGTAAGACCGGGACCCGCCGGAAGCGCAAATCGTCCGCCTGAGGGGCTGAAGCAGGAAGAAACTTCCCTTCCCGCACATATCGGTCCGGTGTATCATTTATCCTGATTTACTCTCAGTTCGGTTCACGACGGGAACTACTCCCCTCTTTACACGTCAAAGAGATATGTCCTCTGCATCAGTCGGAAAGCTGCCGGTCGGCAGTCGGTGCGCTTTGAACAGATACAGCCTCTACCTGACAAGGAACATCTATGTCTCGTGACGACCTTACAGCGAAACGGATACTCTACGCCATCGGCTTTGCGTTCATATGCATAGCGATCGGATTCTTCTTCGCAACCGGCTGGGAGACGCCGACCCGGGTGGGGGCGAATCCATCCGTATCTCAGACAACCACAACCATTGCGCCATCCACCTCTCTGATCGACGAGGAGGGGAACAGCCCCTTCGTCAGTGTGGCTGAGATGGTGAAGCCTACGGTGGTCAATATCACCGCCGAGAAGGAGCTTGAGGGTCAAAACCTTCTGCCGTTCGAGCTGTTCGACTGGGGACCCTTCTTCCGCGAACCCCCCGACGACAGACGCATACCAGAGAAGCCCCGTATCACCAGCGGAGGCTCCGGGATAATCTTGGATCAGAATGGGCATATCCTGACCAACAACCACGTCATCGCCGGGGCGGAGGATATTGTGGTCAAGCTCGCCGACCGCTCCGAGCACCCGGCCGAGCTCATCGGTGCCGACCCTGAGACCGATGTGGCCTTGATAAAGATAGACGCCTCCCTGGGAGAGGAGATGGTGGCCCGTCTGGGGGACAGCGATAATATCCGCATCGGGGAGTGGGCCATCGCCATAGGCAACCCGTTCGGGCTCGACTGGACGGTCACAGTGGGGGTTATCAGCGCACGGGGCCGCTCCAACCTGCGCATCGGTGGCGATGTCGGCCCAAGCTACCAGAACTTCATCCAGACCGACGCCTCAATCAACCTCGGCAACTCCGGCGGCCCGCTGGTGAACATCGAGGGCCAGGTGATCGGAATCAACACCGCCATCAACGCCCAGGGCCATGGGATCGGCTTTGCCATCCCGATCAATCTGGCCCGCAAGGTTTCCGAACAGCTTATGACCACCGGAAAGGTCCACCGCGGCTACCTCGGCATCTTTGTGGCCGACCTGGACGACATCAAACGGGAGGCGCTGGGGATCGAACCCGAGATCAACGGCATATTCGTGGACGGCGTTCAGGAGGACACCCCGGCCGACAGAGGCGGTCTTAAGGGCGGTGATGTGATCACTGAGGTTGAGGAAGTTCCGGTCAAGGACGCCACCGACTTCCGCTTTCGCATCGCCGACGTCCCCCCCGGCACGACGGTCGCGATGACGGTCTGGCAGAAAGGGAAGCTGCGTAAGATGAGATTCAAACTGGCCGACCGGAGTGAATACGTCAAACTCGCCACCGCACCCCACATCAAGAGAGAGCAGAACTGGCTGGGCATCGAGGTCATCCCCACCGACAGCCGCCAGGGGAGACGTCTGGGCGTGGAGGATATCAATGGGATGCTGGTCATCAGGGTGGAGCCCGACTCTCCGGCTGAAGGGCTTCTGGAGGCCGGAGACGTCATCGTCGAGCTCGGCGGGGATGAGATCGAAGGGATCGAAGACTACCAAAGGGCAATCGAAAAGCTGAAAGAGCGCAAGAAGGCCATCCCGTTCTGGGTTGTTCGGAACGACCGACGCACCTTCATCCCCATCCGTCCTGAATAATAACATTAGAAGAGGCAGTAACTTAACCATCATTAGTAAAAAACCTGAATAGAAATCATAGAGATTACTTTTTTTTTAAAGACCTCTTTTTTCCCTTGACACAGCAGGGCTTGAGCATTATATTCGTGCAAACAGGAACCCATAAACACAACTGCGAGGAGGATAGATGAACAAGTCCGATCTCGTCCGCGCCATCGCTGCTGATGCTGATGTCACCAACAAGGCCGGCGAAGAGATGCTCAAGGCCTTCGCCAACAACGTTATGAAGGCCGTGGCCAAAGGGGAAAAGGTCTCTCTGGTCGGTTTTGGCAGCTTCGCCACCATCACGCGCAAGGCACGTCCCGGTCGCAATCCCGCAACCGGTGCAAAGATCAGAATTCCCGCCAAGAAAGTGCCCAAGTTCGTTCCCGGCAAAGAGTTCCGTGATATGCTCAGCTGATAGGCCAGACATTCACGTAAGGATCGGGGAAGACCCGCTCAGGTCTTCCCCTTTCTCATTAAGCAACTTACTAACTGTCAATCGTTGCGCCGCCCACTCAGAACATCGTGTCGAATTTCACTGTAAAGTCACCACCGCCGGGCTGAAGTCGCAAAGACCGGAGATATACGACTCTGCCCGGTATCAGCGCACACAGTGATCCCCATACTCTGTTGATAAACCGGTTATCTTCGATGGAATGTGGCATAGTCGGTCCCCCCTTCTCCGGCAAGAGCACCCTATTCAACATCCTGACCGGGGCCCCCGAATCTGACTACGCCAGTCCCCAACGGCAGCCCCGCCGCGGCGTAGCCCACCTCGAAGACCCGCGCCTCGCCGCCCTGGCGCCGGTCTTCAACTCACGGAAGATAGTCCCGGCTACAGTGGAGTATGTGGATGTGCCGGGTATCGCCTCAGACGAGAAACGGCGCGAACCCTATCCTGCTCAAAGCCTTTCGGAGCTCCGCGGCGTCGAGATGCTGGCGCTGGTTGTGCGCCAGTTCGAAGCCGCTGAAGTCCCGCATCCGTCCGGATCCATAGACCCCTCCCGCGACCTTGCTGACGCCACACTGGAGTTCATCGTCAACGACCTTGACATCATCGAGCGGCGTCTTGCCAGGGTCGCCAAACAGCATGACCCCGATTCACGCCGGGAGACCGAGCTGCTCGAAAGGTGCCGCGAGCCCCTGGCCGGTGAGAGTTCCCTGCGCGAGCTCGACTTCAGCCCCGAGGATGATAAGTTCCTGCGCTCGTTCGCCTTCCTGAGCCTCAAGCCGCTTCTGGTGGTGCTGAACCTGGGGGAAGATGCCACCGCCGAGGCCGAGCTTCACCTTCAGAAGCTCGTTTACGGTGCCGATTATCTGAAGAGGCGGGCCGGCTGGGTGACGGTCGCGGCCGGGATTGAAGCCGAGATCAGCCGACTCGACCAGTCCGACCGGCAGGCGTTCATCGAGGAGATCGGCTTCAAACTGCCGACCCTCGACCGGATCATAAAAGCCACCTTCGGCCTGTTAGGGCTCATTACATTCTTCACAGGCAACGAGAAGGAGTGCCGCGCCTGGCCGATCCTGTCCGGTTCGACGGCCCTGCAGGCGGCCGGTCAGGTCCACGACGATATGGCACGCGGCTTCATCCGCGCCGAGGTATGCCGCTGGGATGAGCTGAGCGAAGCCGGTTCACGCGCCAAACTGAGGGAAACCGGGAAGATGAGACTGGAAGGAAAGGACTACGTCGTCCAAGACGGGGATGTGGTCAACATCAGATTTAACGTTTAACCGTTGTCAGCTTTCAGCTAAAGAAGCGCGGGCTTGAAAACCGACCGCCGATTGTTCTGACGCTTAAAAGGCCGGCTTGCGACCGGCCTTCTGTAGCCCCAGGGGGAATTGAACCCCCGTTGCGAGATCGAAAATCTCGTGTCCTTCCACTGAACGATGGGGCCATCGGTAGCTGTCAGCATTCAGCCATCAGCATTCAGCTCTGATTTCCGGGGCTGAAAGCTGATAGGGTGAGTGATGGGACTTGAACCCACGACCACCAGGGCCACAACCTGGTGCTCTACCAGCTGAGCTACACTCACCGGACAGATTTTAACTTTACAATATACCCAAATTAAACTATCCAGTCAAGCCGCCTGCCCATCCGCCCGGTTCACCCGGTATAACGCCGAATGCCACACTCACTACCATTACCACACCTCGAATGAGACGGCAGTGTCATTGATTAGTTGTGATGGCATCGTAAGATAGTTAGATAACAGTTTGTTGAA
>MWJR01000036.1 GCA_002127415.1 Calditrichaeota bacterium AABM5.125.24 | reverse complement strand
AAGCAATTCTCGGACAAACTGGAAAGCCGGAATGATGAGTTAATGAATGCGCATAAATATACAACGCTATGTATAGTATTAAGAGGTGCAGGTAATAGCTTACACTTTCAGCCCCCCCCCTTACTCCCCCCCTGCAGTAGCAGGGGGGGACTTAAGGAGTTTGCGCTGTCAACTATTAGTCGCCCTGATTAATAGTAATAACTCATCCACCGTCAGAGCCGTCGGGAGACCGAGTCTCTTTGACAGAGTGACAATCTCAGGTTCGGTCAGATGTGCAGTGTTTATAAGCTCGGGATGTTCGAACAGGGCTCGTGGTGAACAGTTAAAAATTATCCTCCCCTCGTTCACCACCCAGACTCGTGAGGCGTATCTGCACAGGACGTCGAGGTTATGGGTAGCAGCCAGGATTGTATGCCCCTGCTTAACCAATTGGCTGCAGAGCTCCAGAAGCCCGGTCAGCTCGCGATAATCGAGACCGGTGGTAGGCTCGTCGAGAAGGAGCAGTCCGGGTTTCAGCGCCAGCACGGTTGCCACGGCCAGCTTCTGCCGGTCTCCACGCGTCAAGACAAACGGGTCATCCTCTTCACGTCCATTCAGCCCGACGGCGTGCAGCGCCTCCTCGGTGCGAGACCTCACTTCGGACCCGCTGCAGCCGGTCCAGCGCACCCCCATTGAGACCTCGTCCAGCACCGTCTCTGCGAAGAGCTGATGGTCGGGATTCTGAAACACATAGCCAATCTCACCGGCAAGTCTCTTAAGTCGCCTGGGTTGAACCTCACCGCCCCGCCAGATGACCCGACCCTGCGAGGGCTTGAGCAATCCTCTGACAAGCTTAAGCAACGTTGTCTTGCCGCCGCCGTTCGGCCCGACCACAGCGATGAACTCACCCTCACACGCATCAGCCGATACACCGGCAAGCGCACACCCTCCACCGGGATAAGAAAACGAAAGTCCCTCAATTTCGAGAACCGAAGAGGCGCTGCCATAGGACTCGACAGAGGATTGTTCCGGCAACCGCTCTCTATCGACAAGGGACTTGAGTTTATTAAAAGCTTCATCCACATCAAGGGTCGGGTCCGGCAGGTTGAGACGGTCGAAGAGTTCGATGAGATGGGGCGGTCTTAAGCCGGATTTTCGGAGTAATCCTATATCAGACAGCACATCCAGAGGGGAACCCTCAGCGACAATCCCCCCTTTGTCAAGGACGACCACTCGATCGAAGGCCGCGGGAGATTCTGCCCAGCAATCGGCCACTACACGGGCCTGTTCCTCCATCAGATCCCCCTGGTAGAGCTCTGCGCGGGCGGCTGGATCGAGGTCGGTTCCTGCCTCATCGAGGATCATCAGCGGTGTCTGGCCGCTGGCAACCGATGCCAGGACCAGCCGCTGCTGCTGCCCGCCAGACAGCTCGTAGGGCGCACGGCGCTCAAAGCCCGCCAGACCAAACCGACCCAGCCAGCGTTCCACTCGCCGGACGATCTCATCGCGCGGCAGACCGAGCGACTCCGGGTAGAAAGCGGCCTCGAGCAGCACACTGGAGCTGAAAAGCTGCGGCTCGAAGTCCTGGAAGACGATACCCACCAGGTGAGTCCTATCCCGGGAGGAACGCCTGGTGAAGTCCTCCCCGTTCAGCTCGATCCGCCCTTCGAGTCCTCCCCGCACGAATTCCGGCGCCAGTCCTGTCACAACCTGCCCGAGGGTCGATTTGCCGGCTCCGGTGCAGCCCAGAAGCAGAATCGACTCACCGGCCTGAACTGTGAGGTCTATCTTTCTTAGAGCCGGGGCAGCGGCTCTGCGGTGAGTGAAGGTGGTGGAGCTTAACTTGAGGATGGGTTCCATCTGGAGGGTTGATAAATGATGAACGACGAAAAATTGGTGGTGCTCTTGATTAGTTGCGACGGTATAGTAAGTTATTAGATAACAGTTTGTTGAAGAACTGTAGTCGGGGCTGTATCAGCCCCGACTGTGTCGCGGTTGAGGACAACCGCGACTACCCCATATCAATTATTCCTGGACACTACCGAAAAGTCAATCCATCATTATGGTTCACTATTCATTGTTCACTGCCCATTATCCATTATTTCAGGCCAGAAGATAACCGACGAAGATCAGGATGATGAACGGCACCAATCCGAGCGCCACCACCAGCGATCCGGCCTCGGCAGCACCCGACAAGTGCAGTGCCAGCCCGAGGGTCAGACCTCCCAGCGAACCGACAGCGATAAGGACAGCCCCAATTCTGAAGGCCGGTCGTCTGGAACGATCCTCCGCAGGGATAAGATCGCGCCAGTTCAGCCCCAGTCTGACCACCCGGCGTTGCATCGGAACGAACAGAAACGGCGCTACCAGGACCGCAAAGATGCTGTTGTTGATGAATATCACGCCGCCGAGGGCTCCGAACGGCATAAGTCGCAGGAGATCAAGCCCCCAACCTATTATCAGCGCACATGAAGCGGCAGCCACCAGAGACGAGAACCCACCCGCAAACACCGGACTGCCAGAAGCGGCTCCGCCTTCAGTCTGAGGGCTATGGAGGGCGTCGAATACCTTATAGGCACTCATTGCGAAGCAGAAGTTTCCGACCATTCCGAACAGGCTCCCGATGCCGAGAGTCCCGAAGAAATCGCCGATGAGATTGCCAATCGCAGCGCCCCAGGCACCCGCAGGGCCGAACAGCCATCCGAACAGCACCGGAACTACGGATGCCGGCCGGATCTCAGACAGCCCCGGAATAATCTGAAAACCCTTGAACGGGATGAGCAGTGCGGCATATACCGCCGCCGTAACCGCGGTCAGCACCACCATCTGGGTGTGACGCCACATTGTCAACGCTTCCCGCATAATCGATTGTCAATTGTCGATTATTGATTGGCGATTATTGATGTCATCCTGAACCCCGAAGCTCCAGGATGACAATAGGTGATCATTCATCATTCATCGCTCATCATTTGTCTTTATCAGGAATATGCTTCCTGCGGCGGGTGTTGACCGATATCAGCCTGCGGCTGACCTTGCGGCTCTTGTAGAGTTCCTTGATGACCCGTTTGGGCGCTGACTCACGCCTGCTGCCTCCCTTAACACCTGCTTCAGTTGAGATGGCTCCATGCCGAGCCTCCCAGTCGCTGAGGGCCTGTCTAAGTTCACCTGCCAGTCGCTTTGCAGCCGACGGCGGGAGGATGACCACCGCATCCCCAAGGCGGATATAGACCTCAGCACGGTTGTGACCAACCGCCGCCCTGTCGACCGCATATACGCGCCTGGTCCCGACGGGCTTATCATCCAGTGGTTGACCGCCTCCGGGAACATTCCAGCGAACCTTCATCGCACTTCTCGCTCCATAGCCTCAATTTAATATGCAACTGCCGGTATGCAAGAGCCGTAGATGGGTAATCATAGATGTTCAATGGTCGATGATCGATGATCATTTTCATTTATAGCTCATCATTCTTCTTTCATCATTCATCTCACAATTGCCACAGGCAGAATCTGACCGCCCGTTCGATGATATCCCATTCGGTATCGACATCGATGAGCTCGACCCCGAAGTCGGTCCCGTCGCGTGCGTCGTTCTCCTCGATTTCGGGCTGAAAACCGCACAGAAAGACCTCTCCAGCCCAGTAGCTGAAAGCTATCGCCGCCGGTGTATCAGTCGGCGCATAGAGGTAGATTGTATAGTATGGCCCATCTGTTTCCTGCAATCGTGCCAAGATACATCTCTTCGCAATATGAGTGTTAAGCAAGGGCGATTGAACCGTTTCTGTCCGGAGTTCAGGGAAGATAAACTCAGGTCCCCAGCGGTAGAGTGTCCAGTAGTTCTCCTCCCCGCCGCGTCCAATGGGATGAGTGGGATCTGCGAGTTTGACCTCGGTGATTGTATAATCGGGATAAGAGGCGATCCGTTCGACCGGCCAGCGAGCCTCCCCGCCGAATAGCCCGATACCCGGCCAGATGCCGGAATCGCTGTCCGCTACGGCTGCCCCGCCGCCAAAACCCACGAAGCCGCCTCCCGAAGCCACGAAACCGCGGATGCGTCCCCTGCCAACCGGGCCAAGACCGATGGAATAATCCCTGGGATCCCCGCCGGGAAAGAGGAGAACCCGAAAGTCATCCAGTCCACCCGAGAGGAGCTCGGGCGTGTCAATCGTTCCAACTGAAACCCCCGCGGCATTCAGAGCAGCCAGCGAAGCGGTAACCGAGACATCCCAGGCACCTGGTCCGGTATAAACCGCAACATCCGTCCTATCAGCGGTGGCGACCGGGCCTGAATCGCCACAGCCGGAAAGGAGTGAAAAAATGACAATAACCGAGATAAATTCGCAAAAACAGTTGAAATGGTAGTGCTCGACATGCATATTTCTGCCTTTCATCAATGGAACGCTTCTGTAAGAAGTAACAGAAAATTCTCGATATCTGCCATAATGTGATGTGAATTACCGGATAATTATCGACGATATTGTATAATATATGCCGTCGATCTGAAAATAAGAAGGCTCAGGCCGGGAAAGGCCTGAACTGTCCGGCGGTTAGAGGCTGTTAGCTGAATGGCCGGAGGATGACCGCACTACACCAAGCTGAAAAGCTGAATGAATCGGTTTCAAAGGGGCAGGTAACAATGTTCATCCCTGAATGGCTGAAGGGGCTGCGATTTGCATTCTCCCGTCCGGGAGACGGCCAGATGTCGTTCAATCGAGCAGATCCAACTACGGTTCGAGACAATCGGTGGCAGTTTCTTTCCGAACTGGGTCTGGACCTGAACAGTGTGGTGGCCGGGGAGCTGACGCACAGCGCGGAAGTGACGGTGGTTGCAGCCGATGATGCCGGTCGCGGCGCCTCAAGTCCCGATTGGATTCCGGAGGTTGACGGACTGGTGACGAGCGACCCCGGGCTTCTATTGTTGACCACCCATGCCGACTGCGCGCCGTTGATAATCTATGACCCGGTTCATAAGGTCATAGGCCAGGCTCACGCCGGATGGCGGGGGTTGGCTTCAGGGCTGGTGGAGGCGCTGGTGAGAACGGTCGGCTCGCTGAACGGGTCGGATCCCGGTGCGCTCAAGGCCTGGATCGGTCCTACCATCAGGTCGTGCTGCTATCCAGTGGGACCCGATGTAGCCAGCCGCTTTCCACCTGAATGCATCATCCTGGCCGGTGATTCGGTCAGGCTTGATCTGGCAAGGTTCATCCAGTTTGAGCTTCAGCGGTTAGGGTTCAATCCCGAGGAGCTCACAGATTCAGGCATCTGCACCGGTTGCGACAAGGGGTTCTCCTCCTTCCGTCGGGAGGGATACCAGACCCAAGCCATGGCCTGCGTGACCGGACTGACGGGTTAGAATTGTGGATTTATACATAGCGTTGTATATTTATGCGCAATCATTTATGACGCTCTGTATAGTATTGCGAATTGCGGGATAACTGGTAAACCAATTGTCATTGCTTCGTCCGGCAGCTGCCGGACGAAGCAATCTGCTATGTATAAATGTCAACGGTTTTGATGGAAAGTAGTTATCCGGATGCATCATTCTGCTATTCGTGATTCAGCCGGTGGCTGGCCACAACTTCTTTTTCCGGGCTATCGGGATGCGCCAACATACTATAAACGTTCTTGAGGGTAACAGTCAAATCTCTTTGTATCTTTGACATGGTGCGTGCCTCCTTTCAACGGCTGAACTGTTTTTCCTGTTTCCTAAAATATAGCAGTTCATTGCCATAAGGTGCACGCACCTCATTTATAACATAGGAACTGTAAAGTGGCGGACGCTCCACTTACAATGAGAAAAAAGTGCCCGGTTGCCAGGCGGGGACACCTGACAGCACGTTAACAACCTTTTCAGACCACAGATGGACACAGCGGCAGCCTGGGATGCGGTCGCCAGCTTTCTGACCTCGCTCTCCTTCGAGAAGGGGCTGGCGGAGAACAGCCGCCAGGCCTACCAGCGCGACCTGGGTGACCTGATCAGATTCTGCAGCCGACGCGGGCTCAAGGACTGGAACAAGGTGAGGTCGGCAGACATATCACGCTATCTGGGGGAGCTATACGATCTCGGGATAGCCCCCGCGACGGTCAGCCGCCGCCTGTCAGCCTTCAAGGGCTTCTTCGCCTATATGTGCCGGGAGGGGCTGTGCCCGAGCGACCCTGCCCGGTTGATAAGCGGCCCCAGGGCAAGGAGGAAGCTGCCCGAAGTCCTGTCGGCTGACGAGGTTGAACTGCTTCTCCGGCAGCCCGACCTCGGCAATCCAGGCGGCGTCCGCGACCGAGCGATGCTCGAGCTGATGTATGGCTGCGGATTGCGGGTCAGCGAACTGATGGGGCTGCGCCTGGGCGACTTTCAGTTGAACGGGGAGCTGCTGAAGGTTCGCGGCAAGGGGGGTAAGCAGCGGATCGTCCCGGTGGGAGGCTATGCACGCGAGGCGATTGCACGCTACCTGTCCGATGTGCGGCCGCAGTTGGTGCGCGACCGGCTCAGGGCGGGGGATGCTCTGTTTCTTTCCATCAAGCTCGGCAGGCCGCTGACCCGGCAGGGCTTCTGGAAGATAATGCAGGGCTATGCGCAGGCCACAGGTCTGAAAATGCGGGTCACGCCACACACCCTGCGCCACTCGTTCGCCACCCACCTACTCGAAGGGGGCGCCGGGCTGCGGGAGGTTCAGGAGTTGCTCGGACACGCCTCCATCGACACCACCATGATATACACCCACATCGACCGCTCCCACCTGCTCGAGGTCGTCCGCACGTTTCATCCGAGGAACTGAATCAACATGGTGATCAGGAAGGAAGCAGTCGGACACCACAAAATTATACGGTAGGGGCGCGATTCATCGCGCCCGTTTTACTACCCCAAGTCACATTTCCCCTGAAACCTGCCGGTAACGAAAATCTACCCGTGAATCTACTTTCGTATGGGACATTCGGGCTTGAAACAAGCCCGACTACCTTACTGAACGAAAAACTATCAAGCGATGTTATAAATGCCATTAAGCAAAACACCATCCTTCCTTGACTTTACATAGTATTGTATAATAAATTAACTGTTTGTGATTAAATCGATTGAAGATAAAGGAGTCGGCGGAATAGTCCGCGTCCGCTTTGCGCCCAGTCCGACGGGCGACCTACACGTCGGCGGGGTCAGGACCGCGCTGTTCAACTACCTCTACGCCCGGCACACCGACGGTCGCTTCCTGCTCCGGATCGAGGACACCGACCGGGAGCGCTCGACCCCGGAGGCGGTGCAGGTCATCCTCGACGGCCTGGCCTGGCTGGGGCTCGACCCGGACGAGGAGATCGTCTATCAGAGCCGGCGGATGGAACTGCACCGTGCGGCAGCGCTGGAGTTGCTCGAGAGAGGCGGCGCCTACCGCTGTTTCTGTGCCCCTGAAGAACTGACCGGTCGCCGGGAGGAGGCCCGCCGACAGGGCAGGCCTTACAAATATGACCGCCGCTGTCTCCATCTTCCGCCCGAAGAGGTCAACTCCCGACTGGATGAAGGTCGGCCATACGCCGTCCGGCTGAAGGTCCCGGAGGGTGAGATACGCTTCCAGGACGGCGTCCACGGCGAGATTAGGGTGTCGGGTGAGGAGATCGAGGACTTCGTGCTGCTGCGTCGGGACGGCAGCCCGACCTATATGCTGGCGGTGGTCGTGGACGACGCCGACATGGGAATCACCCACATCATCCGCGGCGACGACCACATCTCGAACACCCCCAAGCAGATACTGCTCTACCGGGCCCTGGATCGTCCACAACCTGAGTTTGCGCACGTGCCGCTGATATTGGGGACCGATAAGAAGCGGCTCTCCAAGCGGCACGGAGCCACATCGATCACCCATTACCGAGAGGCGGGCTACCTGCCGGAGACGATGATTAACTGTCTGGGGCTGCTCGGCTGGTCACCCGGCGACGACCGGAACGTCATCAACCGCCAGGAGCTGACCCAGCTGTTCGATATATCAGGGATTCAGTCGAGCGGGGCGGTCTTCGACGAGGCCAAGCTCCAGTGGCTCAGCGGTCAATATATCAGCGGGACGGAATACGCATCTGTGTCGGGTGAGCTCGGGAGATTTGCCGAAATGGCGGCAAGCGAGGGACGGCTGGAGGCCATCCCGCCTCCAGAACAGATCGAGACCGCCTGGAACCTTATGCGCAGCCGGATACATCTGCTCAGCGACCTGTTCGACCGGGGTCTGTATATGTTCCGCGACCCCGATACTTACGAACCCAAAGGGGTGAGGAAATACTTCTCCGGTGAGAACATCGC
>MWJR01000037.1 GCA_002127415.1 Calditrichaeota bacterium AABM5.125.24 | reverse complement strand
GCAGAGGCTCACCGAACTGGCAAGGGCATCTCTGGAAACAGTCTCTGATCCGACGCTGGTCAGGCGGTTCGGGTTACTGGTGGGGGTTGATCCATTCGCCTCGAAACAGCTGGTGAAAGGGTGGGACGGTTCATATTCGCCGGATGGGAGATATATAGTATTCATAAAGGATATGGGCAGTCCTTCCGAGCCGGACCAATACCTCTACCGCGCCTCTGTCGGTGGTGGTGGTGAAGTTCCGCTGATGAAGGCGGCTCAGCAGTTCCTCGCTTCGCTCGCCTGGCCGACTTACTCACCCGATGGCGAGTGGATATACCTCTTCGGTGCGCCCCGCAAAGGGTGGAAGCCTGGCGATGTGGGCAGGTTTCATCTGTTCCGGGTCAGACCTCGTTATGGAGCCAGGCCTCAGAAACTGACCGACGCTGATCTGGTCGCCACGCCACTATATTTCGCAAGTGATGGCACACTGCTTCTGGTCAGGCGGGATGTGGGAAGCATCCGCAAGTCGGTGGAGGCGGTGCGGCTCGACCCGAAGACCCGTCTCCTGGAAGCCGTCAGCCGCATCGGTGAACCGGTGAGTGGTGCGGTGTTCACCCCGGCTGGGGACTCCCTGATCTTCACCACCGATCGCGGGGTCTTCCGACGGTCAGCGCAGGGTGGAAATATAACCGTGGATCTGCAGTGGACCGGTCTGATATATCCTCACATATCGCCTGATGGACGATGGCTGCTGCTCTCAAATGATCGGGGGCAGACACTGCTCATCGACCGTCTGGACGGAAGGCCCACCTACCTCGGAACCACCGCCACCCCTTTCGTTGCGTTTAATCCGAATGGAAAGTTGCTGGTTACTCGATTGATCCGTGGTCGGCGGACTGTGTGGCAGCTCGATCTAAGCCGGAAGGTCTCTTCGGTCGAGCCGTTTGTCGCAGCGGTGAAACAGTAGGACGGACACTCCTGTCCGTCCAATGTCGGGCAGCATAAAGGTAGGACGGACACGCCTGTCCGCCTGCTATCGGGCTTGTCCCAAGCCCGACTATCTTAATATGAGCAGATACCAATGGAGATAGGCAGGTTTAAATTAACGCCGCTTGAGTTTGGTCGCTTCCGGCTCGACGGCGGCGCGATGTTCGGTGTGGTTCCGCGGGTGCTGTGGGAGAGGATTCATCCACCGGACGAGATGAACCGCATCGAGATGGCGCTGCGCTGCCTGCTGATAGAGGTCGAAGACCGGCAGGTGTTGATTGACACCGGCTTCGGTGAGGGGCGCAGTGAGAAGTTCAGGCGAATCTATGACTTCCAGGGGAGTGGCAACTTCATCGATGATGCACTTCGAGCCGCCGGGACTTCTCGTGACAGGATAACCGACGTGATACTGACCCATCTGCATTTCGACCACTGCGGCGGTTCGACCACAGATAAGGAGGCGGCTCCCGAGCCGACCTTCCCCAACGCGCGATACTACATCCAGAAGCGACAGCTCAACCACGCCCGATCGAACCTCGAAAGGGACCGCGCCAGCTACCTGCCGGAAGACTACGAACCGCTGATCTCCGCCGGTGTTGCCGAGGTCAATGATGGCCCATGGGAGTTGAGGCCGGGGATAGACACAATAATCTGTGATGGCCACACCCCCGGTATGCAACTGGTCAGGGTTCAGGACGCAGGACAGACCCTGCTCTACGCCGCTGATCTTGTCCCGTTGGCGTCCCACTTTTACCTCCCCTGGATTATGGCCTATGACCTCCATCCGGTCACAACACTTCAGGAGAAGAGACGCATCTTAACCCAGGCTTCCGAGGAGGGATGGATCTTCTTCTTCGAGCACGATCCCTTCAGGGCGACCGGTAAGGTTAGGCTGACTGAAAAGGGATTCGTCGCGGCTGATATGTAGAATGGCTCCTAACTTTTAGTATGCTGGTAGGGGCGGCATCTATGACGCCCGCATCTGGTGCGATGAACCTGTCCCTGCGAAAGCAGGGATCGCGCCTCTTCTCAAAGGACAAAAATATAGGGGCGTATAGCCATACGCCCCTACATCTCTTCTGCCGTCGTCAGATCACCTTATCTACCATACCTCAGTCCCAGCCGTAACTGCAGGAAGTCAACCCTCCCTTCAGCCTCATCTATCAGCTGGCTGGCCCTGTCCTCAGGAGCGCCTGGCTGGTGGCGCGCCGGCTGGCCCCAATATGCCACCGCGCCGTATTTTTGGCTGATGTCAACCAGATGGTATGCCAGCGAAAGGTCGAGGAAGAACAGCTTGCGCAGGGGATATAGAACGCCGATGGCGAACTGAGCCCCCAAATCAGTGCCGTCCTGCTCATCCCACCAAGGGTACTCACGGCTATCCTGCCCGTTATCCGTTTTCACCTCAACCTCCAACTCCTGACTGCGCTCGAACTTCCAGTTGTAAATCACCATAGCAAGCGAGCCGTAGGCGCGCATCCGCCAGAGCATCCGTTCGGTGTAGAAGCCGAAGCCGACGGGAAGCTGCTTGAAGGAACCGCCCTGGTCCGCGGTGAGGATGGTATATGGAAACTCATCCCTGATGTCACCCAGTCGAGAGTCAGCTAAAATCTCTTCAGACGACATCGAGGCGTAATAGTTCTTGCCCAGCCCCGCCAGCAGCAGGAGACCGCTGCCGGGGGCGAACTCATACCTCAGATTGATCTCGCCAGCTTGGAAGTAGTCCCACCTGTCCCCCCACCACCCCGCAGGGATACCGACGCCCCCCACCACTCCAATGCTGGTCCTGACCGCTCCGGACGATGAAGCCGGCAGCACACAGATCATCGCCGCCATTATGAAAGCTGCTGTAGAAATAGTCCCGCGAAGCATGTATGATTCATCCCCTGTTATGTAGCGGAGCCCGCTCCAGACCCGACTTCGGGCGGACATTGGCGGGCAGAAGTGTCCGCCCTCTGGAACTGCTGTTAAATCCCCAGATAACCTTTGTGAATATACACCGGCCGGTCGATTTTGTCAAGCACTACCCCGAACTTCCCGCCCCGATCAGGGATGACCGACGAGGATTGCCGTTAAACCTATCCTGTCATTGTAGCATCCCGTATCCGGGATGGGGCTGCCGCGATATGAGATGCCGATATTGAACGTCACAGCAGAGAGGCTGTAAACCCGCATCAGGATATCAGCCCTGAAGCCGACGGATCCGACCGTGACTGATCGCTCCTCGGATTCCCGGTGATACCACCCGATCCCCATACCAGCGTTGAAGGTAGTAGTGAAGCTCCTGAACCGAACATCGGCGCCACGCAGCAGCCATGCAGTCGTCATATCGGCCGAGGTCAGAGCCTCATCAGGGTCAAGCTGCGGTGCAAATCTATCCAAACAGGCCCGCCAGACTCCTCCGGAGTCTCCCTGCATACCGAGGAATATCTCCACATCAACTCCTGGTTCAGCCAAATCCAGATTGCCGGCAGCGCCATAAAGGTTCACACCCCCACCCACCTGCCACTCAACACAATACCCGGGCAGCACACAGAGCGGTGAAAGAAGCGAGAACATCAGAAAAAACGCCTTTGCAGTGCTGTTTATCACAGCTCGTCCGCTAATATGTTATTGCGGGCTCTGAAACCTCGTGGGCGGCAATGATCCTTGTAATAAATTGCGGAAATTCTCGTAATGCCAAAATTGGTAGTCGGGGTTGTCTCAAACCCCGACTGTCGCGGTTGGAGACAACCCCGACTACGGATTAATGAATATGCTTTATTAGGCAACTTAGAATTAGCCGAAGTAAATAAATCAGGGGGACATCTCCTCCGAACCCGTATTTAATATAATCTATGTGAAATGTGGTCATACCTCAAGATAATTGCATAAACAGATAGGCTATAGATATATTATATTGTTATATTATCAAGCGCTTCAAGGATTGGACAGCCGTTCAATCGGTCAACCGTACAGAACGGAGTTTAAGGCTGCGCATAGTATTTATAATCAATCCCAAATCCGGCACGCCAAAGTTCGTCAAACATCTGCACTACCTGATTCGAAAGCACCACGGGGCCACCAATCGACGGATTTCGGTGTTAAAATCCCGGCGTCCGGGTCATGTGCGGGAGATAGCCGCAAGATCTGCTGAGAACGGCTGTGATCTGGTGGTAGCCGTCGGCGGTGACGGAACCATCAACGAAGCAGCCCAGGGGGTCTTAAACAGCGAGACCGCTCTGGGGGTGGTCCCGACCGGTTCCGGTAACGGCTTTGCCAGAAATGTAGGGATACCCCTCCGTCTTGAGCCAGCCTTGAAGCTGATCAGTGATCCATCCTTCCGTAACATCGACGTAGGCAAGATAGACGATCATATATTCCTGGTATCCTGTGGTATAGGCTGGGAAGCGGTTATCGCCACCCTGTTTCAGGGGTCGCGGATCAGGGGGGTTATCCCCTACTACACAGCCACGCTCAGCACCTTCCTTCAGTATGAACCCCAGGAGATCCAAATTACGGCTGAACCGGACGGCTGGCAATACAGCGGTCGACCGATGCTGTTCAGCGTTGCCAATATGCGCGAATACGGCGTCGGTGTGTCCATAGCCCCCAAGGCCCTTGAGGATGACGGTCTGCTCGACGTCTGCCTCATCCCTCGCCACAGCCTCCTCAATTCGGTTAAGTATTCGCCCGAGATGTTCCGTCAGCGTGCATGGACAATCCCGGGATATGTCCACCATCTGGCGAAAAGGGTGACGGTGACCAGACCCATTGCCGGCAACGTGCACATAGACGGCACACCGATACCCGCTGGAGAACAGATAGACATCGAAGTCCTGAAGGGAGCCCTCAAGATCGCGGTCAAGCCGGATAGTTGACCGTTGCACCTCACAACAATCGAGTTCCTTGATTGGTATAAACGCCAATCAGGCGACCTCATCGACCTATCAAACAGCGGCATCAGCGGACCTGCCAGCCTTCGTGATCTCGGCATCAGACCGGACGACCTGCCACTCTATGGAGATAACCTCTACGGTTACCCACCGCTCAAAGAGCTGCTCGCCGAGAGGTTTGCCGTGGAGCCGGCACGGATAGCCATCACCCCAGGGGCCAGTATGGGCAACTTCACCGTCCTGGCCGCGATCGTCGAACGCGGTGACCGTGTAATGGTTGAATCCCCTGCCTATCAGCCCTTCGTGAAGTTAGCAGAGGCTCTAACGGAACAGCCACCGTTAATGCTTAAGCGACGTCGCGAGGACAATTATCACCTCGATCCCGATCATCCATCAATTGATGACACCTCTTTCAAGGTTCTCGTCCTATCCAACCTTCACAACCCCACCGGGGTATATGATCCTCCTGAAACCTTCATTCAACTGGCCGAACAGGTCTCTGCACGAAACGGCTGGCTGCTGGTAGATGAGGTATTCCTCCCTTTCCTGACGAACGGCGAGCGCACCACTTCCGCCGTAACCCATAAGCGAATAATTGCAACCGGAAGTCTGACCAAGGTCTGGGGATTGGGAGGGCTGAGGGTGGGTTGGGTCATAGCACCGCCGGAGCTATCTCGTCAGATAGAACGTTCGATGGACTACCTGCACGTTGTTCAACCGTTCATCACCGAATACATAGCCTGGCGTGTGCTCTCGGATACTGGTCCAGGGAAACGTATGCTAAAATCGGCACGCCAGATCGCTGCATCTAACCTTGAGATATTGCGCGATTTTCTGAGTGAATTTCCCCAACTGGACTATGTTGTGCCGGCAGGAGGGATATCCCTCCTCGTCCGTTTCCGGGATGGGCGCTCAGCGGATGAGTTCTGCATGCGGTTATCCACTGAACACCACACATTGGTGATCCCGGGCAGTTTCTTCGGTGTAAATGACGGCTTCAGGATCAGCTTCGGTGCCGGTGAGGAAACCCTCCGGCGAGGGCTGAAGTCCATCTCTAAAGCCCTCAACGAGTTCGTTAAGATTACTTAGATAAAGCCTGGAACTCTTTTAAGGCAGTGTATCCTCTGAACTGGGGTGATATTATGCGGAGGTTGAACCGAACCCATTGCAACACGAAAGGGAGATGATAATAGTCAAGCTATATCGCTTACTAACTGTTCCACTGATGGTCAGTCTTTTAGGCTGGGCAGGCGTCTCAGCCCAGCCACATATCACAGTCGATCCTGAAAGATTCAGCTTCGAATTGCCGCAAGGGGTCAGGGCTGGTGGTGTGATCAACGTATCTAACGACGGCGACAGCCTGTTGATAGTCCGGGTCGACCAGGGATCTCCCGACCGCGACAATGTGCTGGGAATAGTGGTATGGACGCGTCATGCCGACCAGGACTGGGAGCTGCAGCACCTGCTCACCAGCCTGTCCAATATAGGTATCGATTATCGACTGACTATGTTCGAGGGCCACGAGCCGGATGAGCTCGAAGAGCTGCTTTCCAGATCCAGTGTGCTGTTGATCCCGGCTCAGGATGAGGGTTCACCTGAGACGCTTCACCGTCATGGAGTCGAGTTGGGAGGGGTTATTGAGTGTTTCCTGGCGGAACACGCTGGATATATGGTGGTTACGGATTATACCGGTGAAGGGGCTGCGTTCCTGGCTGGGACAAGGCTTCTTGATATAGAGATCAGCGAGCAGGTCTATCCTCTCGAATGCGAGGCGGTCGGGCTTCATCCGGTTAATGCCGGGATAGCCTATTACGTCGGTCTGCACGGGAGCAACGTGCATACCTCGGATGACGAAGACGCTGTGGCCGTCACCAGGGCGGTTGAGTATGACGGTAATAATATCACCGCCAGGCGAATCGGTCGAGGCGGGGTGGTTTACATCGGTATGGACTGGTGGCAATACAACGAGGCTATGACCCAACTGCTGCTCAACGCGGTGATGTGGTCCCGGGGGGGCTCCGGCTGGCTGTTGATTAACCCGTTTTACGGGCGGATCGCACCGAACAGTTCTGAAGATCTGTTCTTCTTCATCGAAACCCGGCTGATCCTTGAACCGGGTGATTATACCCGGGAGATCGTCCTGCACAGCAACGATCCGGAGCAGCCGGAGGTCAGGATCCCTATTGAACTCACGGTTACAGAATGGATGCCTGCCGAACCGGTCTTTGAACCGGATGAGGTCTTTATGATCACCGATGATAATGTCGATACTTCACAGGTGGTAATTGTTCATAACCGGGGTGACGGCCAACTCGAGATCGACATCTGCCTGGATGATCCGGATCAGGACTGGCTGACCATCAATCGCGATCATATTTCGATAGCTCCGGAGGGGACGGACCGGTTGCTGCTACGGTTCTATTCCGACCAGGTTGACCAGTTGTTGATGTCGAACTGGATCCAGTTTCAATACCAGAATCCCGATTCGATGTTGGTGGAGCTGCCGGTTTTATACTACATTGGAGACGACTTCGGATCGGTCGAGGGTCAGGTGTTCGACGCCGAGAATGACCAGGCCGTGGCGGGCGCAAGGGTCAATCTGCACGGACTGGCTACCCTCACAGGCGGTGATGGCGATTTCCATCTGGACCGTGTTCCACCCTCGCGATATACGGTGAGATTCACACACCCTGAATACCTCGAGCATACCTCAGGCTTCATCAACGTTTCCCCGGACCGGGTCACGCGGATGAACGTTCCGCTCGCCTACTGTCTTCTACAGACCGACCTCGAACAGCTTGTGGAGGCGACGGTTCCCCCTGACAGCACGGCTCATGTTGAGGCCGAGTTTCATAATCACGGTTCGGGAGCGCTCAATTACCGGAGCCACTTTCACGATATCAATCCAGCCCGGAACCTGCGTCCCTGGCAGACCAGGCTGAGCCTTGCCAGCGGTGAGCTTGCCGGAACCAACCGCCTGTTCGGCGCCGTCTTCAACGGCGATAACCTGCTGATAAGCGGAACCGGCAATCCAAACCGAATCTACGTGGTCAGCCGCGATGGTGAACTGGTGGATACAATTGAACAACCGGGCCAGTATCCGCTGGGAATGGCGGACCTGGCCTGGGACGGAAGGCTGATATACGGAACCGACAGGTGGGAGATCATCGGGATTGACGAACATGGGACAATACGCGACTACTTCCCGGGACCATTCGATTACAACCGAGCCATCACCTGGGACAGGCGGGGCGATAGGTTCTGGGTGGCGAATGCGGTCAGCGAGGTGGTGGCCATAGACCGTTCTGGTGAAGTGCTGGAACGGATAGAAAACCGCGAACGGCTCTTCATTCACGGGCTGGCCTGGCACCAGGACGCCCCGGAAGGATACAGCCTGTATCTGTTCTGTCGCGGTGGGCCCACCGACGCCCAGGTCTACCAGATGAACCCAGGGACAGGCGACACAAGGTTTATAACAGACCTG
>MWJR01000170.1 GCA_002127415.1 Calditrichaeota bacterium AABM5.125.24 | reverse complement strand
GCATATGTCTTTATGTCAAAACGGGCTACATAAATATCCCTTAGTGCTTCCCTAAGATCGCTCGGCATCAATTCTTTTATGCTTTCCCAATTTTCAGTTGGTTTAACTATCGGAATTACATTGAACAATTCAGGCCCCTCCTCAATGCTCTTTATAATAGCTACCCGAAGTTCCTTCTTCACCCAATTACTTAGAACTGAATTACTAGAAAGGATTGGTAAGAGGTAGTTAGAGTCGGCTATTTCGGAAAAAAGTCTCATGAGAGAATCACCGGGCCTAAGGAACTTCTCGTCAAAAATGATATGCAGATCGGCTGAATCTAAGTCTGACGCAAGCCTTTTGGCGAATTCAATGTCCTCGTGTGCGTAGGTTATAAAGCCTTTTCTCATGATATTTCTCGCTGAATGATTATAGTTTGCTTCATATCCACGCAAAATTCGATATGGTTTGCATCCTTCTTATCCTCAAATCCAGACCAGTTGTTCAGAGTCTTGCAGTTATCCCCCAGTGTCCTGACCTTGTCTTCCGGAATACAGTCTGGGTTGTTGGCATCAATCTCAAGATGCAACGTGACATCAGCACCTGGCAGTTGGGTGATGTGGCGCAAGACCTCATCAACGATCTGAGATGCGTCTTTGATCAATCGAGCCGGATTGAGTGTGACCGTCCCATGGAACCGGCGTCGGGGCGGCACCATCAACAACTTGCCTGTCTTGCCACACCCCACCGGTATCTGAAGGATGGTGTGATCCTTGCTTTTCAGGAAATGTTGTCGCGTACGGAACCATCCTTCGACCTGGGGATCGCAAAGGTTCGGATTGCCCTTAATATGCGGCTGCACGCTGTTGAAAAATCTTGCCATTCCTTCGTTGTTCATGATTTTTCCGTCCAGTTCTTACGGATAATTTCCAATTGTTCTAAAAAATTACCAGTCTCCCTCAGAATCCATATCACCTCATCATGGAGGCTCATGGTTTAGTCTCGCTCGGTCATAACGATTCCCACCTCGCCGTGCATTCTGTCGTAGCAGAAAGGCGACTCTGTATATGACATACATTAGCCATGCTGCAGTTGCTCCGCCTCGTAACTTTCAAATGAGTCATAGTTTGGAATGTAGTGTGAACGGTTGCGTTTGCCTTGAATGGTCTGTTTCACCCGACCCTTGATGAAGTCGCAGAGTTCCTCAAAACGAGAAATATGAATGAAGAATGTCTTCGCCTTGAACCTGCGCTGAATTGTGGTGTGAATTTCAGCATAGCTGAAGGATCGGATACTGCCGTAGCTAGCGTCAGCCTGACGATAGTCGTAGTAACGCTTGATCAGATAGTCGATGTATCCCTTCTTGATTACGTCAGCACCGATGGAATCCATCGGGTATTGCATTCGAGGAGAGCGCTTGCGATTCAAAGTAACTGTATTGGCGATAATGCTGTCATTAACGGTTACAGCATTCACGTTCACTGACTGCATCGGGCTCTTTTCGCCCTTACGGAGTGATGTCCTATTCGCCAACAAAAGTTCCATTTTCTTTGAGTAGACAGCTGCTTGTGAAATCTCCCCTCGTGTGATCTTGGTGTGGCAGTTCCCACACACTACGATCAGATTCTCGATCTGATTGTTCGATGGATCGCTATCTATGTGATGAATCTCCAGTACAGCTACGTCCGCGACACCACAGAACGGGCAGCGATTGTCGGCTTCCTGATAGAGCTTCTTGCACAATAAGGATGAAACCGACTTGCGCTGTTTCGTGTGCTTGCGTGTCTGGTTCTCGGGTTGGGGCATATCATCGCTTCCTTTCATAAGTTCCCCGAACTCAGTCGTTGATGGGGGGTATTATGTTCTCCGACTCGCCGACCACGGTGTCTTGGACCTAACGGGCTGCCTTGAATACTGGGACTTGTTTTGCTTAAGATTCTGGTTATTCTAAACATACTCTATCTCTCAAACCAACTTTTATCTTCACCAATTTTTTTAGCCATATCTTTCCCAGAAAGATATCTTGCAAGCCTCTTAAAATGCCTTGTCATCGCATCACGATCGTCTAATTCTACTGCTGTGATTTCGATTACTTGATATCCAGTGTTTCTTAACCAGGTACGGATTTCACGATCACGTTCAGCAGTGGCAGGATTGCCATGAAGTGTAGCGCTCATTCCGTCTAAATAGATGCAGATTCCGCGATCATCTTCATCGTTTTCATCACCACAGAAGAATACATCAGGAGTAGTGCTTCCAATTTGATGTTGCAGACTAATCGATTCTCCAAACCTTATTTGTTGTTGAAATTCACCTGATAGGAATCCTGCTGCTTCAAGAAGATGCTTGAGTTTATTCTCAGCATCATTTACAGGTTGTGCAATCGGATCATGGGACTGACTGCTTGGTTGAACCACAGGAATTTCATGATTTATTATCAGAGTGTCACCCCACGCTTCAATCAATTCAGCAGCAATGTGTCGATCTAAGTACTTATGATAATAACCATTCCTAAATGTTTGCAGACAATCAACACATGAATGATCGCATGCTGATGGACATCCCCTTAAGATGTCATCAGCAACCTTTATAATTTCAGGAAATTTATCGATTAGCTGCTCAAATAGTCCAGATCCTCCAGGCATCGGATCCCATAACAGTCCATCTACATCATCACGATCTACGTGTCCGATAACTAAAACCTGAAGATCGTCCTGATGCATATCGAGAATGTTTGTAGCACTGAATCGAAGCGCTTCAATAATGCTATAAGCTTGAACTCTATCAGCACAAGATTGTATTGTCAGGCAATCTGCAATAATGTCCGCGAAAAAACCTACGTTTGAGGGTTGTCTGCCACATCTGTCAGAATGACTCTGTAAGAATTGTTCTCTTTGCCGTTCTGAAGAAAGCGGAGAAATACTCTGACCGCATACAGAACATATTGGATATCCTAAAGTTTGTCTCTGCTCAATGCTGTAAGAAGATCCGACGTTGACCATTCTAAGATGAACACCACGTCGTAGAGTTAACGTTTTCTCTCCCCACGAGAAGCTTGTGCCGCCATTATGTCTGTTTCTCTCCCTACCATATACAGCGACCGGCATTTGAAATCTATTTTCCTCTTCATCTGAGATTTGTGATTGGTGCACTAAATCAACATCACAAACAGAAATCGTCCTGATCGTATCACTGCCGAGTGATGAAGCGCCTGCTCCCAGGTTCACTTCACTAATCGCTTCACGCTCTAAATTCACTTCGAAGACAGGCATTTCACTGCGATCCTCATCCGCCTCCCGGTGAAACCTTCTTGCTACAAATTTATGACCATTCGAATAGATCAAGTTGCCTGGAACATACTCACGCAACGCCATACTCGTCGGACGAGGAAGGAAGAAATCAATACTACCCAATTGCCAATAAGGTACTTGTGCCATTCCAAGAATCGAGCCATTATCAAGACCGTAACCGGGTAAATACCCTTCAGCAGCTAAAACTCCGTATGTATTGATGTCGTCGTAACCTTCAGATTCTTTTCTCTGACGTCGCAGTGTTCCCTTCATCTTTTTTATCAAAGTATCACAACGTCGATAATGCGCTTCATCTTCAGTATCGAGTGTGCCGTATTTATCTCGAATTTGGTTCAGTCGCTGGATTTCTTTATGCGCCCATTGCAAACGCTTCCTGAGACGTTGTAAGACACCTGACAATTCTTCTGCCGTTCTTTCAATGTACTTTTCTAACGAGTTCTCAATCACCACATCCATATCATCAATAGGCCATCCAGGTTGAAAAATATCAATTACATAATGTTTCAAGTCATCCTTATATTTCTGTATTTGCGATTCTAATGGATCGATAACAAAAGGAACCTGCCTTAGGAGTCCTGTTGAATCGAAAAGATACGTGGAAATCCTTGCAGGAATCATTTCACGTATTAACGTATGCATATGCTCGCGTTCTTCTTCAGATAAACCACTGCCCTCTCTGGATAATTGGTTTAAACGAGTAAGTATTGAAGCGTGAACATGTTTGGAGACCATGATATCGTTGCGCAGATTGAAGGCGGGAGGCTCGACTCGTCCTTCCAGAATTTTCAAAGGTTCCTTAAAATACGCCCGATCATGTGATGCAGGGCGGCAGTAAGTTACGTTGACCGACATTCTATGACGACGTCCAGCACGACCGGCTCTTTGCCAGTAGTTCGCTGGTAATGGCGGGACATTACGAAGTAAGACAGAATCCAGAGCGCCGATATCCACACCTAATTCTAAGGTCGGCGTGCAAACCAGAGTATTAATCCTGTCAGATTCACTCTTAAACCAGTTTTCAATTTTATCACGCTGTTCCTGCGGAACCATCGCGGTATGTTCTTCAGGGCGCAACATGGAGTAGCCATGATCCAGGAGTTGAAGGTCATAGTTGTCGGGGTTTTCGCTTACAAATTCAAGCTCACCATCACAATACCAAGCCATGCACAGATTGCGAGGAGTTCTGTTAGTGACTTTTTTACGGCACTTCTTACATTGGTAATAGCCATGGTTTTCGTTAAGAATGAGCTTTCTGGAATCAATTTGGAAAACACCGCTGCAATTAGGTAAAGCGCGATCTCGACTGCTTTTTAACGTAACTGGAATTATAATCGATACTTCATTGTCAGTTAAATACTCCCATAGCTCCTCAAGAAACACTCGAATTGAATCATCAGGCACCCCCCATTTCTGTGCAATCTGCCAAACAAGAGTACTTCGAGCGCTGATCCACGATCTAACTCTACCCTTATTGTCGTCAGGATCTGCAACGAGTTTCATTCCCTGAGGAGACAGTGGTATCGGCATATAACCACGCTGAATTTCTCTATCTCCTTCGCTCCAATACTTGGAGAATATCTCTCGTTGCGGATCAAACAGCAATCGTTGTCTTCTGAATAAATCGAGTAATGTGACGATGCCATTCTTCAACTCATCACTTGGCAGATTAAGTTCATTCGACCATTTTTGGATAAAATCTGAACCGCTCTCCAAACCTCGATAATCGACCTTCAAACGTCCCCACGGTTCGAGACCGCGTTGCTGGTTCACCGCTGTCGTGACTTCTCGCAAAACTTGTATTCTTAAGAAGTGACGACGTTCTTCCTCGTGAACACCTCCTGATCCTTCTTTTATCACAACCCGCCAGACTTCAGGAATCAAAGCTCTTGACAGATTGTCATCATCATCCAGCATATCATCGAGCTTGACAACCATATCGCTAATTGACACGGGCTTATCTTTCATCGTATCAGCCATGAGCCGTCTCAAGCGGAATCTCCGGGCATGGTCTTTCATCCATCCTGCCTGAAACGCAGCGTCCTGGCGATTGTCCGCAAATAACAGCAACCGCTGTCTTTCGGCATGATGAACCATGTCCTGTGCAAGCACATGAACATCTGAAACATTAATCGCCCTGACTTGTCGAGCCGGTTCACGATAACGACTCCCAATCCTGCGTCCACGTGAATTACATGAAACACAGCTTCGTAAGAATCCAGGATTATCAGTATGACTTCGGATTACGAACAACTTGACCAATTCCCATTTTGTACCGCAGTTTTCACAGCGGTGAGTCTGGTCTTTATGAGCTGAACCGCAATAACGGCAGAAGTATAATGGATGAGACCAGTTTTCTTCTTCCAGATCCTCATCTGGTTCTTGACTAATTACTTGATCAACTAAGACGAGCCGATTTCCGCCGTGATCCTTATCTAAAGCCTCCCAAAATGTTGATCCATCCTCTGCAACCTGACCGCCTTCCGGTTGAGTGCCTGAAAACTTAAAGTCCTTCAAGTATGTTACAAAGTAATGCTGACCACAGGTTGTACAGGTGTGTACCGGAATCCGCCACATCCCATCCTTACCGCCTTGAGAAGCTATCTCATCCTCACTGCTTAGCCAAATCACCGGTTCATTGCTGTCTGGAAACGTTACAACAGCGCCAGGAATCCCCCTCACAAAAGCATGAACTACCGGTCGAAATACATGCCTGCCATCTCGATGGGCTGCTGCTCCCAGAGCCAGGTATGTGATTATCTCCTCTTCAGTGAACTTCCGCTCAAATTGCTGTTCAAGTAGATTAGGCAGCAGATACAATGGCTGCGGTCTCTTTAGATATAGTCTGAGGTGATATGCAACATCATTGGAGCGAAGCGAATCATAGAGAGATAACTGCCAGTCCCCACCTTCAAGTACAATCCCCGTCAGTTTCAAATATAAATCTCGAATTTCAGGATCTGGATTAGAAGATTCAACTGCCTTCAGAGTTTTATTCAGGATTTCTGTTGGATTTTCTGAGGGCTCCTCGGGGATGAACCGATTCTCTCCCCAAATTTCCTGCTCATATTCCTCCTGAACAGTTACGATATCATCTGCATTCACACCGAAAAATCGAGAGGCAAATTTGCGAGCCGCATCTGGATCGCGTTCATCAGCAATGGTTGCAGAAGTTGCAATGCAGACTGTATCATTAACACTTTTATCGCAAAACGCTCGTAGCCGCCTGATTAGACAAGCCGTCTCCGCGCCGATGATACCGGTGAATGTGTGGGCTTCATCGAAGACCAGGTATTCAAGCCGGGCATTGTCAAACAGCTCAACATCCGTTCCACGAGTAAGAAGCAGCTCAAGCTGTTTTACATTGGTCAGTAATATCCGCGGCTGGTTATCCGGAGTCCGCATAGCTTCACGAGAACATACTTCTTCGGGGGGATGCACCGCGTCCGCGCGACCTTCATCATGATAGCGTTTTACCACCTCGACATAATCGGCGTGAGTGCTGCCTGCTTTAAGACGATGCCCTGTAACTTCCCTTTCATATTCAGGCGTCTTGCCGATATACATCCCGAATGAGATTCCACTGCCGGCAAGGAGACCTCTTAACCTCCCAAGCTGATCTTCCGCCAAAGCGTTCATCGGATAAACAATCACAGCTATAATGCCAGGCGTGGCAGCCTCATCGCGCAACTCCAGGCACCTGCTTATAATCGGATAGAGGAAACACTCCGTTTTCCCCGATCCCGTACCTGTGCTGACCAGAGTTGTCTTTCGGTTGTGAATCGACCGGATTGCCCGTTCCTGGTGACCATAGAAATTCTTAATATCGTCGGGAATAATGTTGGTCAGATGCAGATGTAAAATTCCTTCGGATACTAAGCTTGACACCGCCGCGCCTTCTTTAAAGCTCTGTGAAAGGCTGACGTAAGGTCCTTTCATCAATGGCGTCTGCCGGATTATATCCAGGTTCAAAAGCCGCCTCATCTGAGCGTGCAGGCGCGGATCGGCAAAGGGGTATGCAGTCAACTGATACTTCAGAAAACTGCGGATGATCTTTTCAGTGTATGTAATCGGATTTATTGCCATGTCTAATCCCAATTATCCTCTGAGTAAAAATCAGATTCATTACATCTCCTGAAATGTTGAAGTCCAAAGTGGCTGTGCATAGGTCAGTAATCTATTTCGGCGTCTGTTAATTCTTTGTAACCATTGTGAACGATTCTCTGGCTCGGTCATCTCACCTCTTGAATCTGCAATCCATGTCATTAATTCTGGAAACACATTCTCTCCATCGTAATTGAATTGTCGTTCGTGCACAATTTCAGGTGCCAGCCCAACTTGTTCAGCTTCAATTCTAACAATATCGGGAAGAAACGCATTATTGTATCTGATGGGATCTACAATTATTTCAGCTAACTCGTCGAAGGAAACACGTTCAACACGGAATATTAATTCTGTGTATTGACGATCATCAAAAACGACCTGTGGTCTGCCAGGTGCTTTGTAACAGCCGTGTAAATAAGCTTGTGTTATTTCTTCCTGAATAGGTCTTCCATTCAATTGTGATATTGTCACTGTTGAAACTGTTGTTTCTTGTGCTTCTAATAACGCTTCAGGATTGAATACGAAGAGGATTGGTCCGTATGAATTTCCTATTCCGTTTCCATTAATAGCGCCTATTGCCATGTCGAATAGGTTAAAAAATGTTGCGTTAAACACACCATATTGCTGATCCACTTGATCAGTAAAGAAAGCAGTAAATCCTGCCTGTGCAGTTAATAAGCTTCTTGATAATATCCCACCTTGTTGAAAGTAATGCCTTGCATCAAGCAGTTGATGCGCATGATAAATAGAAGCGTTATGTGCTCTGATAACGTTGACTACATCAGCGGACTGCATTATATCCTCCTATTGAAAACTGCTTAAAATTCAATCCAACAGATCCCGCATTTACTTCGAATATTGCGGATCAGAAAACGGATAGGCAGTCAGTTGATAACACAGAAAACTGCGTTTAATCCTTCTAAGACTCCTGTCCAGAATTATTGAAAAATCCCATTC
This sequence comes from Calditrichaeota bacterium AABM5.125.24, assembly GCA_002127415.1. Taxonomy (GTDB): domain Bacteria; phylum Electryoneota; class AABM5-125-24; order Hatepunaeales; family Hatepunaeaceae; genus AABM5-125-24. The sequence continues at coordinate 9,950 of MWJR01000170.1, read as the reverse complement.
CGATAAGCATCCAGCGACTTGCCTTCTTGTCCAGTGTCCCCAATCTGCCGAACACGCCTTGTAAGCTTGGAGTGTAGGGACGAAAAGCAGCGATGGAATATATATGCTCATTAATCTTATCCGAATAACTAAGTACTTGTGCAATCGCATTTCGTAATTCATGATCCGAAACATCTTTACCATGCATAAGTTTATCCCGTACTTTTGAAGCTTTATTAAACAGATCCTGAGCATCCGCGGGGATACTTTTACCGAGAATGCGTTTATACATCTCCTGGTAGCTTCTTCGAATAAAGTGGTGTTCTTCCAATGCGTTCCTGGTCAGAACCTTATTTGTCCTATGTAGTTTCACGATGCTGCAGTACAGAGCCAAATGTTGTCCTTTCTCCAAAAGTGAAAACACATATGACAAGCCAACATTATAATCGAAATTATCCAACAAGGCGGGCAGATGCTTGTAATAATCTTGCACCTCCTGTGGAAGTCCTTGGTAAAAGACTTCCAAACCACGCATGGAACGTATCGAGTTCAAAATGCCTCCAGCTTGTTATGTACCGGTTTAGAATTCATTCAAGCAAATCCCTCTAATCTCCATCAAGGTGAGTGATTGTGTAAAGATCTTCTTTCTCATTCTTTATTGGAGTTTTTTTTTCAGCCGGTTTCCCTTCGATCTCATCCAGCAACTCCTGGTATTTTTCTTTACCCAGCAAATTACGTGCATGAAGATGGCATTCACGCCACGATTCTTCCGGTGTCTGAGCAAGCTGCCAGTCGTAGAAGCGTGGTCCGAACATCGACCGCACCGGCTGGTGTTCCTTTGCCCGATCGTCGTGCCCGAGTCCATAGTCTGCCAGTCTTAACGTCTCCGGCAGCATCCACCCCTCGCCATCGTTCTGGTTCAAGAACGCTTCGATGCCCCTGTCCCGGTCGCCGCCGCAGGCCTCGATTTTCTCCTGCAGGTCTTGGAATGCTACAAGCGTTAAGACTGTCTGTCGAAGTTCCGGTGGTTTGTCCTTATCGACACGCCAGAAGCCTTTGGGATTAATTGCTGGGCTCCTAAGAGTAGTTGAGTCCATATCGCAAGCTTTAAGCAAGAAACTAAGGTTCGAACAAGATAAGTCAATAGTGCTTGCTAACAATGCATCTGAAAAACATCGACTTCTTGTTCGTTCTCCTAGTGATAAATGCCACAGGTTCTTCCAAGAACCTTTACTAAGATATTTTTCAAAACCTATCCAATAAGGAGCAAATGAAATAGCAGGTATTCCTAGACAAATTCCAATTCTTGTCAAAAATTGAGCAGTCCTAGGTAAGGGAACTGAAATTTCATCTAGTACAAAGAAACTAATATTTAATCCCGTTAATCGTAATCTTACTTGATGGTCAATCATGAACGAATTAAGAAGCAAGTTGAGAGTGAATACATTTTCTAAATTCCGAACTCGCGTAGGATTAAGGGCATGATTACAGGGAAAATCAGTAATGGCGGTCGCATAAATTGTTCTGGAATTTGTAGCACTCCCAATGTTCATTATTGGCAGTCTCAGTGGTACATCAATTGCTATCTTGGAAGCTTCAGTTCCCATTAAAAACTGTGGATCGACCACTTTTCTTTCCCATGGAATATCTCGCCACTCGGCAGTCCTGCCTTTACCTGAGACCCAGCCCTTCTGACTGAAATCAAATTGCCCGATCATCCTCCCTTCATACAAAGGTAACGCCACCGCTGGACCTTCAATTTCCACCTCGACCGCATTCTTCCCGCGCCCTTGTTTGATCTTCAATGGTTTACCGGACGCATCGCTGAACTTGACAATCGGGATGTCGTCCTCATGGATGTAGAAATCCGCTTCCCGCGACAGGATAATCCCTTTGGGTATGTCGGCGCGGGGAATAGGCAATCGGTCGTACGGTGGTTGTGCCACGCGGCGCTCGTCTTCCGGCAAGGATTGGACGCCCAGCTCGGCATAAAGCTCTTCGATTGGTTTCCAATGTCCTTTGATCCAGCGGCTATACTCATCAGGACGATAGCCCCATTCCTCCCATTTAGGGCGGGGTGGGAAGAGTTTGGAGTCGTTCGTCATATCGAATTCACGCGTGTATTGAATCCCCCAACCATCCTCGCTTTGATCGCCGAGCAGAACCGAGTTTGAGTAGATCTTGGTCAGGATTTCCAGATCACGCTGAGATTGAATTTCCAATATTGCTTTTGAGTATGGGCTGAATTGCAGTACCTGCTCTCGGGAATATTCTGTAATGTACTTGTCAGCCTTTTCCCAATCGGAGATGTTCCGGCGCATGAAAGCTGTATGAATTGTTCCAGTGCTGCTGCCTTTTTCAATAATAACCGGGTTGAATTTGTATGAACGATGAATATCAAAAATACCTTCACGATTCTCAAAGCCGAACAGCCATTCCCACTTGGCATTATTGATGAATAGATCACGAAGCTCCCCTGTGCCATAATCACTGTATAGTCCGGATGGCACAATTAATCCTAATCGACCATTTGAGTTTAAAATCACATGTGCCTGTTCCAGGAAAGTTTTATACAGATTAATATCTCCGCCACCCTGGCACCTGAAAACGTGATTCTCATCAGAGAATCCGGTTGTTTTTAATCTCTTCTTTTTCCAACGCTTATGTCTATCCACTGAGGTGTCAAAGCTCAGTTTTCCGCGATTGCCAACCGGGAAATCATGTTTGAGTCTGCCGTTACTATCTGTGGTAACTCTATCCCCGAACGGGAATCCAGCGTACTTCACCCAGTGACTCATCGACCGGAAATAAGCACTATACTTCAACCAGTTGTATTCATTATTCTCTCGATTATTGAAATATTCTTTCTGTTTGCTAATTGCCTCCTGCTTGCCGTAGCTGCGGTACAATGGATCAAGAACACTGAAGAACTCCTGAGATTTTGGTTTACTAATATCCCAAGGTGGATTACCTAAAGTGGCGTCGAAACCGGATGAGTCATCATTGAACACATCGGGGAATTCCAGCTCCCAATGAAAGAAACGGCGTTCAGCAGCAGTTTCGCGGACAATCTTCCACACGTCATCTGATAGGTTACCTTGCGCGAATTCCGTTGGAAGTGGTGCAATATCTATCTGTTCCGGAGACCAGAACCAGATTGCACACCACAGGTCAAATGCGTCCTTGAGTTGCTGGTAGTCAGGATTGTCCAGAAGCGATTGATACTTCTCAGCACGTAAATCTACGTCGGCAATACCAATTTCGTGAATTTCCTGAAGGGTATCAAGAGCTGCCTTGTGCTGTGCCTTGACGTCCGGAAGTTCCAAGGGAAAGAGTTGCGGGAAATCTCTGCTGTCGATAAATTGAATCAAGTTACTGCGAACTTCAGCACGCCGGGCGGCGATAGATTTCGTCCATTCCTCCTTCTTATAATGAACACCGTTAGTGTGATTTTTATCTCCCCCTTCTCGCAACCATGCCATCACAGGATAATGCAGGAACTGGTCGAACCAGGCTCCAAGCAATGAATTACCAATCTTGATTTTGTGATTAAGAAAGGTCATGGGCATACCGGAATCGAGTGTCTCGATCCACAAGCTGAGCCTTGACAGTTCGACCGCCAAGGGATCAAGGTCAACACCGTAGATGCAGCGTTCGACGATATAGCGCTTGAGCACAACTTTGGTGAGATCTTCAAATCGGTCGTCATCATATCTGCAAGGAAGAAGTTCCTTGCTGAGTAATTCTCTGTCATCCTTGCCATATATCAGTTCAAGGATGGCATGACCTGCAGTATCCTTTACTCTGTCATGTAAGATCAGGGATTCATATAAAGCTTCCGTCAAATATCGCAGTGCAGCAAGCAAGAATGAACCTGAGCCACATGCTGGATCGCAGACTGTTAGCGATAGTATTTCTTCCGGTTTCTTAGGTATCCAGCTCGATCCCGGTGCATCAGGATCGGGGATATAGTCTTTATTTAATGGAGGATCATAAACGAGTGGTAGTAACGTGCGGTGAACTGTCGGAATGGCGAGTTGGGGACGGGTGTAGAAGGTTCCTGAACCTTTCCGGGTTCCTCCCCAGCGCACGAGATACCATTCACCGGGCAGAACCAATTTAGTAATAAGTTGCTTGGCTTTGGATTCAAGCGAGCGATTATAATGCATCCGTTTTTCTGGGGTCATCGCTCCCCTGGGCTTTTTAACCAATCCTCCAACTTCACACGCTTTTAAAGCCCATTGATGTGTTCTATCTCTGAAGACTAATCGTTTATCATCAATGACTTCTTCATCGCTCACCTCTTCTTCAATACTCTCCTCTTCAACTTCTTCTTCATCTGAGCTTTCGCCTGAATCCTCATCTTCCTGTGGCTCCTCGGACTCCGCTTCGCCCTCGCTATCCTCACCTGTGGATGTGTCCTTCATTTTCTCAAGCAGGTTTTTAATGGCTTTATCATCCATGTTTTCGAGTGAAGTCAAGGGAAGGGCGGGCTGGTTGCCAACAGATAGAAAGACAACCGGTTCATATTCCGTGGCTGTTCGAAGCTCAAAATCGAGTAATCCTTCATATAGGATTCCGATATATTCACTCCCTAAGCTGGAAAAATCTACAGGCGCTGTCACCCACATTCCGGCTCGACCCTGCCTCAGCTTGAGTTTCGTCCGTGACAGGAGATCGAGAATTTGCCAGACTTCAAAATCACTCATTACATCGTTATCAAAGCAGGATTGTTCGAACAGGTGAATAACTTTCTTAATCTCATCCGGATCGTCCTGCCGGCCTGGGGCGAATAATTCACCTCCATAGGATGGCACCGGCAGTTTTTCGTGATGACTGCCATAATAAATCAAGCGCATTAATGAGATTATTCGGGGCCAGGCTGAATATCTTTCGCGCCTGCGATAAGGTGCAATACGGTCGAGTAATTCCCGCAGACCTTGTAAGCTGTAAGAATTGTTGTAAATCTCGATGTCCTTGGGTAGTAAACCTTCCCGGCTTTCCGCGAAAAGAATGATGACCAATCTCATGACCATTCGGACTGCAGCAAGGTAAATATTGTTATAGTCGTGAATATGTTCCAGATTATTCAGAACCGGAGCATGCGCCTGGATCAGCCACTCGGTTGCTTGTCGAACTCGTTCCCCTAATACTGTTGAAAGATCTGCTTGACCTTTGCGGCTTTCATTTACAGCTTGAACCAAACGTGGAGTCTCGGTATCCTTCTCTAATACCCACAGACTCGGATCTAATAAGGCAATTAATCCCTTTAATTCCTCGGTAACATCACCTTCGGCAAACCATTGTTCAATATCCCATTCGCAGAAGGCTTCATAGTCGAGTCCAGCGAACACAATTCGCCATTGGAAACCATTAGTAACGACTGCTATTTGCTCTTTACCTTTGCGAAGCCATTGTAAAGTCCTTGAAATGATTCGCTTTCCACGACCGATTCCAAGTTTTTTATTCGAATCGATAAATACCGGAACACAACCACCGGATTTTCCAATCCAAAGATGGTTGGGGCGAATTGGTTCTCCGGTTAATCCTGGTCGACTCCAGTCTGTGCCGATGTTGCTGCCGCGATACCACTTGCCATTGATAATGTCGTATTTGCAGATGCTCTCGAGTGTAAAACTAATAAATTTTGATCGAGTCGAATCCGGATTATCGGTAAAACGAGTAGATTCCCAGCGGAGGGTTTTCTGTTGGTAAGCTGGAATTTCAGGTAAACGTTCCTTAACGAGTTCATTCAATCGCTGCGTATCAAGGAACAACCCACCATGACGAATGCTATTCCACCATTTAAGATGTTCAACACTCATTGTGCACCTCCCTCTATAAAGGGAAACCATATTTCGAGCGCAACGGGAAATACTTGAGCTTTGCCGCTCAGCTTGAAGCGGTTAGGAATAACCTTATTAATAATTCTCTCGCGTTCACGTGATAATTGATCACGCAATTCATCATAATGATGTGTTCGGCGTTCCAGTTCCGCCTGTTTTTCTGTTAGTGATTCTTCCATTATTTCAAGTCGATATGATTCATCCAGCAAACTTCTCTGATTCATCTCAACACGAATTTTCGCAATCTGTTTTTCAATATTTGAAATTGTATTTTGCTGGATCATTGCAGACAGTTCCCCTTGCCTGCTCTGGAAACGCTCGATTTCTTCCTTTCTTATAACTTCCCGATCTATATCGAGTTGTTCGATTAAACTTTTGGTCAAGGAATTCTGATAGTCCTTAATGAATTTCTGAAGATCGTATTCACATTCACTTACTATATCTCTTGCCTCACTTATCCTATCCTGATCATTGCAGGTTTTGCTGATTCCAAGTTCACTTGCAGGGACATGCTCCAGAGATTCACCAAGTTCACCATCGACAACAGGTAATCTGATTGAGGAAATCCAGTGATGAAAAGTTTCGCGTAATTCATTGACAGCCATTTCCTCTAAATGAAGTATTAATAAAGCATCCGCATTCTCCGGAATTGAACCATATCTCACGATCCATCTTGATACAGCGTACTGACCAGGGAACCTTCTTCGGGTGAGAGTTCCGATGGCTTTTTTCATCATCGGATGTCCAAGGTGTAGTAATCTTGTATCTACTCGGGGCTGGAATATCCTGCGACCATTAATCTCCTTCCTGAATGCTTCTAAACTGAATGTTAATTTTGGAATTGGTCCTGAACCCTTAGTTGGAGTTTTCAAACGGATTGTATCATCAATAGTATCATTCCAAGCAGGTGGAAAAGGTGAAATAAGGTCAAATCGATCAAGATTGTCAGGTTCAGTTAATTGTGATCTGCCAGTATTTATTGACATTGCAGTGCTAAGGGTTTTTCGACTACTCTCAGGACTGTAATCTATCTCTGCTGCAATGGATTTCAAGTATTGATCTAGTTGATCACTATCTGTCTCTTCGCTGCCTATACTGACAGAATTATCCGCATGAATGACATATTTACCTTGCGTGTTTTTAATCCCGTTTTCTAAAGCTTGTTGGACTTGGGTAATTTCCTCACCATTAATAAGCCGTCGATGTGTGATCTCATCGAATAATTCACCTACCGATCCTAAATCTTCCCGGATATTATCGACCTTTTTAATGAGGTAAGAGATAAATTTTAGATCCGAATCCTGCTCACTGTCGAAATGAAAGATGTGAACATCTCTGGCTTGTCCGTGACGATCTAAACGCCCATTCCGTTGCTCAAGTCGTGATGGATTCCAGGGACAATCGTAGTGAAGCATGTATCTGGCAGTAGCTTGAAGGTTCAATCCTTCAGATGCTGCATCGGTTGCGATTAGAATTCTAACATCTGACCGTGGATCATTAAAACTCGTTTTTATTTCTTCTCTATCCAGATCATCCATACCTCCAAACAGAAAGCGAATTCGACCTTCATTATCCGTGTATTTCCTTCTTAATCTTCGAACAAGGTAGTCTAATGTCGTTTTATATTCAGTGAAGACGACAAGCCTCTCGTCTTCTAACCAATTATTATTGGCAAGAAGCATTTTCTCGATCATGGATAAAAACGCTTCGAATCTTCCATCGTGCTTAGGATTCTGTTGGATGACAATTCTATTAAGGTCAACGCCTAATTCACTTACAGCGGTATCTATGGCTTGTATCTCACTGTGAACTGAATCCGTAAACGCCTTTAACCAAGAACCGATAACTGTGACTGCAGAGGAGGATCTCTCTTGAGTTTCTCGGTCATCAGACAGATCTTCTTTAATGCTATTGCCAGCAATTACCACGTCATTATCATCAGCAATTTCTTCCTCTTGCATTCCCAATTTACATCGTTGCCAGGAGTCGATAAATGTCATGGGACCACTCAGAAGCCGTTTCCCAAGAATCTCTATCGCAAAAGTACCAGCTACACGACGTTTCTTAGGTGAATTCTGTATTATTGATCTTACTTTTTTCTTAAAAGCTTCGAACGCGACAATTAGTTTAAGTTCCTGGTCACTAAAGTATTGATCAAGGAGAATTGCCTGTGGTGGCATTCTGGTGCAGAATTTGGGTGAGTCTGATCTTTCGTTAATCTCGCGTTTTAAACGTCTGATTACAACTTGCCTTATTCTCTCTTTTTCAATGTCACTTAATTCATCCTTCTGATTGAAACGAACAGGGTCTAATAATTCGAGTAACCCTGTGAATGAAGATGTATAGCCGTTATGAGGTGTCGCTGTTAAATAGAGTTTGTGCTCAAATTGAGGAGAGATAATCCGAAGCATTTTACATAGCTGACTATCTTCACGCATTGTAGCTGGCATCAGATTATGGACTTCATCTACAATCAACAAATCCCATGGCAACCGTTGTCGCTGCTCATCAAGCCTACTGGCGCTAAAAAACTGTTCAAGAATATCTGGTTGTTTCAGATAGTGGTAAGAAGAGATAATTCTGTTACTGAATCGCCAAGGATTAGCATCTATCCCTAACGAACGCTTCAATTTCAATGTTGAATCTCGATCAACCACATCAAATGGGAGTGAGAACTTCTCCCACATTTCATCTCGCCACTGTATCCTGAGTGAGGCTGGTGTCAGAATTAATATTCGATATATTCGTCTTCTGATTAACAATTCACTTAAAATCAATCCAGCCTCAATTGTCTTGCCTAATCCCACATCATCGGCAATTAACAGATTGACTCGAGGCATGCGCAAAGCTTTCAGCAGAGGAAACAACTGGTAATCTTCAACCTCCAATGCACCATGAAAAGGCGCACTAACAGGAAGACGTTCTAACGGACCCTGACCATCTGGATCGAGATAGGGATGGATTGCGCTCCATCGGGCAGATCGTAAAAGTGAAAAGTAATCATCTGAATACATCGGTGGGGAGTTGAATTGAGGCAGTTCATTAGGATTAAGGAGAGTCTTTGAGGCTTCAAGTTCCCAGATAAAATCCTCCTTTTCTGGACTTAGATCATCTTTGTAATCTAAGCGGACTAGATGAAAAACCTCACTATCTTTTCCAGCATAATCATGAATTTCAGTTATTATTCCGCGACGTTTGCGTACGATAGCAAGCATCCCAATTCGAGGTATCAAATTTTGCTTGTTCATGTTGGTTTTGAAATCCCTGTGATTATCCTTAAATAATCAGTCACAACATGCTCCAAATTCACACCATTGGTTTTCATTTTCGTCGCCCTTCAGCAGCTTCTCCACTCCGAATCCAGGTATCAACCTCCCCCTTTTTAAACTTCCAGAGCCTTCCAACTTTATGTGCCGGAATGTGCTTTCTGTAAATCCATTTATAGAGTGTATCTTTCTTTATTCCTAAGTATGCGGCTACCTCTTCAAGTGACAGCCATCGATCTTCCATTACTACCTCGTTAAGTTTACGAAAGGAAAACGTACTTCAAAGCTAAGTACGTGAGTCCAAAGGACACGGTGCTATGTCCAGATTATCAGATTTGATCCTAACTAATCATAGTATGAAATATCTTTCATGTCAAGCATTACTTATATGATTTGACAACTCATCCAAACAAAACAGGCGACTTAATTGAGTCGCCTGTTAATCAGCCCATGTTGTTGGTATAGTTATGCTTGAAGCATCCGCACCAGGTCTTCCTTCGTTCTCAGCCGCGAGATGTGCAGCTCGCCGACCCGATTGAAGAGCACCTTGCCCTTCAGGCGTTCCAAGTCTTCGTCGGGATTCTTCTCTTTGATGATCCTGAGGAAGTCATCCTTGGTGCGGGCAATGCCGATGCCTCGCTGCTTTGCCAGCGCCTGGAGCTGCTTGACGGTCATCTTTGCGATGTCCTTCCCACCCTCAGGTGTTTCAGTCGTGAGCTCTGCTTCACCCTGAGCGGTGGGATCCGCCTCTTGGGGTGCCTCTGCCTCTGCGACGGGGGATTCGGCTTCGGTAGCTACCTGTGCCTGCTCCCCGCACGCCTGCGAAGATGCCTCGACCAGCGCCACCATGGGGAAGGAT
>MWJR01000054.1:4568-8330 GCA_002127415.1 Calditrichaeota bacterium AABM5.125.24 | reverse complement strand
GAGAGTATTAACAAAATACTGATCGTAGTCGTGGTTGTCCCTAACCACGACTGTCGGGCTTGTCCCCAGCCCCGACTACAACAAGAATTAGAACCGACTGCGAAACATGAGTTGTTTATTCAAATATACTTTTACTGATGTTATAAAGCACCTCTTCACGATACCATGCCGAAGCCCGTATATCGGAGATCGGCGATGCATATTCTAACACTTTAGCGGCAAATTCCTCGGATGCTGACGAACCGATTGCAGAGTAGTTCTTGCCTATCAGATATTCACAGGCTGAGTTAGCAAACTTAATCGTTGGCGCAACAGATCCTACTGCAATGCCGGCATGGGTAATTTTATCATCCTCATCAGCCTGAATATGGAATGCCAGTGATACCACCGCAATCTCCATTGAACGCCTGGTTCCTATCTTAATGAAGCCTGAGTATATTTTTTCGTTTTCACTATTTAGGGCAATAAAAACGCTGCGCAGGATTTCATCTTTCCTCAAGTCAGTTTTTCGCACGTCAATAAAAAAATCATTTATCGGAATTACCCGTGCAGTTCCACCGGCCGATAATATTTCACACCTGGCTTCAAGAGCCACCAGTGCGCAGGCAATATCAGCTGCAGGTGAAGCGGTGCAAAGATTCCCTCCAATCGTTGCGACCTGCCGGATTTGCCTGGAACCAAGTTTGTTTGCCGATTCATATAAAACAGGAAACTGCCGCTGCAATTCCTTATCGAAAGTAATTCCATTCGCCGTAACAAGCGCACCTATCCTGATTCCATCATCGGTTTTTTCAATAGATGTGAACCGATCGTCGTTCAAGCGAGCTAAATTAACAACTGTCATATCCTCATCGGGCTGCTTCTTTAACTCCAGCAGTAAATCGGAACATCCGGCGCCGAATCTGAATTTATTGCCCTGGTTTTCAGAAATTACTTCCAGTAGCTCGTCCGTTGTTTCCGGACTTATTACGTTAAAGTTCATGATGAAACTCTCTTATTACACGGCTCAGGTTGAACTTTCACCCATATCCCGAGCTCAGTCTTAGCCTCTGTTTTTCAGCGCTTTTAGAACCTTTTCCGGCGTAATCGGCAGACCATCTATCCTGACACCTATTGCATCAGATACTGCATTTGCAATAGCAGGGGCGGTAGGAATAAGCGGTGCTTCTCCCACCCCTTTCGCGCCATATGGACCCGCTTGATCGTTCGTCTCTATAGGATAAAAATGAATCTCGGGTATATCGCAGGCGGTAGGCAGTTTGTAGTCATGAAAACTTAGACTTAGCACCTGACCCTTTTCCATGATTAATTCTTCAGTTAAGGCATAACCCATTCCCATAACGACACCGCCTTCTATCTGTCCTGTCAAACCCAGGGGGTTTAATACCTTGCCAACGTCCTGAGCGACATGAACATCCAGAACTTTAACCTTCCCGGTATACGTATCGACTTCAACTTCAATTGCCTGCGAAGCAAAAGCATACGCGGCAGATACATCCCCCTTGAATTCTTTATCCTGAAATTTACTGCCCGGTTCATAATAATATGATTCAATACATAACTCATTCGGTGCTCGAAAGTGCATTTCTCTAATTACCTTATCGATTTTAATCGACTCACCGGTTTTTCGCGACGTGATGAGTCCATTTTCATACTCCAGGTCCTCAACATCTGTCTTCAGGAAATTGGCAGCTTTGGGAGAAATTTTATTTTTCAACTTGTTGATCGCGCCCAGGAGTGAGTTGCCGGCAACAAAGCTTGTTCGAGACGCATGCACTCCCACATCCCAGGGTTTAATGTCCGTATCAGTGTTTATAATTCTGATTTTCCCCATATCAATCCCCAACTCCTCAGAGGCAATCATCCCGAGGATCGTCTCAGATCCCTGCCCGATTTCGCTGGAGCCGGTTATAATTGTCAGATATCCAAAACTGTCGAATTTTACCGTGGTGCCGCATCCGTCTGAGCGATATATCTTGGCGCCGCCGCCCACATGAAGCATAGATGCAAGGCCGATTCCCCTTCTATATCTTCCCGAATTACCATTGCTTTTTCTTCTGTTGTATCCACTTTTGTCTATTACTGTTTTGAGGGCGTCTTTGTGCCCGCAGGTTTTGAACTCTAGGCCCTGTCCTGTAGTTTCGCCTTCATAATTTGCATTAATTAAGCGCATTTCCGCCTTATCCATTCCAAGTTCTTCCGCCATCAGGTCGATATTCAGTTCAACCGCGAAAGTGGCTTGAGGATTTCCGTAACCCCTGAACGACCCTGCATAAACGTTGTTTGTATAAACCGCATAGGAATCAAAGAGGCAGGCAGGAACCTGATACAGAGATGAAAAGGCCTGCATCATAACAAAAGGTGTGGTTGCTCCCCACGAAGTATAAGCCCCGTTATCTTTTATGATTTTCACTTCTCTGAAAGTAAATTTCCCGCTCCTGTCAGCGCCGGTAGTCACATCCATCACCATAGGCTGTCTGGTGGGCGAAGCAAGAAATTCCTCTTCCCTGCTGTAGACAATTTGAACAGGCTGTCCGGTCTTCATTGAAAGTAAGGCGCAGATGGGTTCATACGGATACATGTCCAACTTGCTGCCAAAGGCGCCGCCGATGACCGGCTGGATAATCCGGATGTTGGACGGTTCCATTTTTAATGCTTGCGCTATGTCTCTCTGGTGGAGAAACGGCATTTGTGTTGAACTATAAAGTGTAAGTCTTCTCTCCGTTTTCGAATAATCGGCTGTAATGGCGCATGTTCCCATGCAACAGTGCGTTACACGCGGCATAGTATAGCGCCTTTGAACAATACAGACGCTCCTGTCCTTCTGTTCCTGAAGATTTCCGTGTTCATAATGAAACGATTGTGCGATGTTCTTATTCTCTTCGTTAGAGGAAAATTGATTGATTTGCGGAGCATCTTCCTTTAATGCCTCAAAGGGATCAAAGATGCCTTCCTTGACCCGGTATTTCACTTCAATCAGGCTTATAGCTTCCTGAGCGATTTCCTTCGTCGCAGCTGCCACAGCAGCTATTTCATCGCGAATACAGTTAACCTCCCCCTTTTTCAAAATTGGATGGTCTCGCAGGTGACTGATGTTATTCGTGTCGACATCGTCTGCAGTAATAACACATGCCACACCGTGGAGCCGCTTTGCTTTCGAGGTATCAATCGACTCGATTTCCGCAACGGGATGCCTGGTGCGCAGTATTGCACCATAAAGCATGTTCGGCAAGATTATATCATGCCCGTAAACAGCTTCACCGCTTGCCTTTATGCGAGCATCCAACTTCGGTGTTGGCTTTCCGATTACCTTAAGTTCTTTTTTCATTTATGGATTCCTGAATAGTGATTCAACCGCATCGATTATCTTGGTATAACCTGTGCATCGGCACAGGTTGCCCTCAAGTGCCTTTTTGATTTCCTCCCGGTCAGGAACGATCTGATTCTCCTCACAGTGCCGCTGGAATGATTTAATGGTCATTATCATTCCGGGCGTGCAGAACCCGCATTGAATGCCGCCACAGTGAATCATAGCTTCCTGAACGGGATCGAGGAGCGCCCCCTGATTGTCCCGTGATAACCCTTCAATGGTTGTTACATCTTTACCATCGATGTTGACGGCAAGGAACAGACATGAATTGACAGCATCCCCATTAACCAGAACTGTGCAGGCGCCGCATTCCCCTTCAAGGCAGCCCGGCTTGGTTCCTTTCAGCCCGAGCTCTTCACGTATCAGGTCAATCAGCAGCATCGATGGTGGTA
>MWJR01000054.1:0-4536 GCA_002127415.1 Calditrichaeota bacterium AABM5.125.24 | reverse complement strand
CGAGCTCTTCACGTATCAGGTCAATCAGCAGCATCGATGGTGGTATCGTCATCTCCGTCTGTTTGCCGTTGATGGTGAAAGTAATTTTACTGTTGTTTGTGTTCATGGCTTGTGAACTCTTTTTGTGCTTGTATGGTTCATTGAAACCAGGCTTGCTAAATGATCCCCCCTTTCTCCCCCCTTAATAAGGGGGGTAAGGGGGATTAGTCATCAATTCAAACATTCCCGCCCCTTCCTAAAAGCCAGATCATTTATAGCCTTGGTAAAATCATCCGGTGATACCGATAGTAAGGCAGCCTGCCATATCTGTTCAGGGATGTTATTGAAAGGTTTTATTGTTGACAGTAATCCGATTACGATAACATTTGCCGTTCTGCCGGACTTGTCCCCGAGTTCGAACGCCAGTTTGTTTGCATCGATTTTCAGCACCTTGTAGCCTTCGAGGACTTTTTCAATATCCTGCAGAGCGGGATAATCCTCCTTCTTTACATTTGCCGGCAGGGCAGTGAAATTATTGATGATTATGGTTCCGTCATGTTTTAACAGTCCCAGAAATCCGGGTCTTAGAACTTCGCTTAGTTCCATCACGACCAGGACATCGACAGAATTCGGAGCGGGAACCGGGGAGAACACTTCTCCACAATTGAAAGTAGATATTACCGGTCCACCGAGCTGGGCCATTCCGAGCGTATCGCCTTTTACGATATGAGTTTCTGCGTATGGCGTCCGCAGGGCAACCTCCGAAAGCACCCGGCCAAAGAAAAGGTTCCCCTGGCCGCCGATTCCCCGTATGGCAACTCGCAGAGACGCCGGCAGCAGTTCAGCATCGACATGAACAGTTTCTATTGCTTCGGGCTTTGTCAGTTTGGGCGGAGTATCTTTGATCTTTTCTTTTTCGTCACTAATGACAATTGCATCAAAGGGACAGAGCTGCATACAGACCTGATTATTTGAGGCGCAATTTGTGCACAGACTGGTAAAATGAGGAGTCTTGTCTTCATCGGTTTCTATTCCGGGACAGATATTACTACATAAATCGCATTTTGTGCATTTTTCGTAATCGATTTCTATTTTTCTTATTAACTTTTTACTCTCCACCTCACGTATACATTCTCCCTCGAGAATGATCGTTGTATATATATTCTTCTCAGCTAACTTGAGAGCCTCTTTCAACTCCTTTTCAACGCCTTTCAGATCAAATGCATCAACAACGACGGTTCTTCCTCCCTCAGCCTCTATGGCTTTACTCAGACTGAATTTATGCGGCTGACCCTCCAGATTGAGCGGCGAACTTGGCGCAGGCTGTCCGCCGGTCATTGCGGTCGTATAATTATCCAGTATTATTTTGACTCCCGGGACATTCCTGAATACGGCATTTCTGGTCGAGTCCATTCCTGCATGACATTCGGTTGAATCCCCTATCACACTGATAACCTTATTCGCCATGTCGGGTCTTGAGAGCACAAATCCCTGTCTTATGGAATCTGAGGCGCCCATACATGAGCAGGTGTCAAGGGCGTTGAAAAAATACAGCAATGTTGAACATCCAATATCGCCAAATGCGGCGTATATCTTTCCCCTTCTTTTTAACTTGGCAACCGCCAGAGCCAGCGCTTTATATGCACAGCCCGGACAGATTGAAGCCGGTCTTAAGATGGGTTGAATGGGAATGTCCTTTTTTTCAGACGTATAGTTTATATCAATATGATCGGATAAAAACCCCAGAACATCTTCAGGAGTCCAGTTCGTTATTATACTCAGTTCATCTTTGCCTGTCACTTCAATGTTCAACAGCCGTATCTTCTCTTCCAGGAATCTGTGTCCATCCTCGATAACGAACAACTTGCCTTTGATATTCTTTACAAAATCTTTTATCCTGTTTTCAGGCAAAGGATTTGTAATGGCGAGGGAAAGTATGGAGGGATTTGCATTAATGATTTTTAATGCTTCCCTGACGATAATTTCGCTTTCTCCATTAACAATAATCCCCCAGTCATCAGAGCCATAGGTCTCGGCAACTAAATCGGTAGATTCACACCACTTTTTAATTGCAGGAATTCTTTCCCGGGTTACCCTATTATAATTTGCTCGTGCTATATTCGGCATAAGCATCCAATCGTGCAGATTATCGGGGAGTTCCCGTGGCTCGATTGTTCGAGGTTCCTTTGTCACAATCAAAGCCTCGGAATGAGCCAGTATTCCTGAAGCCAATACTATAACCGGTGTCTTGAACTTTCTGCTCATATCGGCAGCTATGCAAGCTATCTCGTACATCTCCTGGTGATTACGGGGTTCCAGAACAGGAAGACGTGCTGAAGCAAAAAAGTAGCGCGGATCAATCACGTGTTGCGTGCTCGACGGGACATAATCGGTAACGGCAAAAATAACCAACGCACCTGCTCTTCCTGTAAAGAAGGCTGTTGTGGTAATAGCGTCGGCAGCCTGGAAGACCCCTGGTATCTTCATCGTAACGACGGCATCAAAACCCGCCGTTGAATGACCTGCCGCGGTTGAAACGGCAACTGCTTCATTAACAGACCATCCGACTTTTATTCTATCCTGAGCGTGAGCCAGCGATCTGTCAATAACTTCGGTACTGGGGGTTCCGGGATAACCGGTTGCAGCGTGGTAACCGGCATGGATAACCCCGAGAGCAAAGGCAGCATTCCCCTGTAAGATGAGTTTGCTCCCTGCCGGAACGTTTACTATTCTTTCAAATTTCGCCATTTTTACCTTGTTAAATCACTTCATCATTCTTCATTTTCCGGATTTCTTCACTGCTAAGACCAATTTCTGTATAGATCGCTTCGTTATGTTCGCCGAGCCTTGGTGCACATTTCAGCATCATATTACTTTCAGACAGGAAATCTGTGATAACAGGCGCCGGGAACAATGTGACCTGTTTGCCGGAAGGCATTTGGGCCTTAAGCATATTCTTTTTAACGAAATCAATTTCTGCTACATCCTGAACGGAATTGACGGGAGCGATTGCCAAATTCAGCTCCGTACAGATCTTTATAAACTCGGCAGTAGTGTAGTGCCGCAGACCTTTTCGTACATCGGCATAGATAGTGTCTTTGTCAACTTTCCGCCCACGATTGGTTTTCCTTTCAGGCCTTTCAAGGTGTTCAAAGCCTTTTATTTGTGTCAGTTTTTGCCACTGCATATCACTCCCGATAGCCAGATATACATACCCATCTTTTGTGGGATAACAGTTACACGGGATAAAACTCCGATGTTCATTGCCACTGCGCGTAAATAGTTTGGTTTCATCATCGATAAACTGCAGTTGCGGCAGGGCTGTAATAAGCCAGGAGGCGGCACATTGTGCCATCGAAATATGGATCTGTTTTCCACCCGCCTTCTCTCCGGTTTCAACTCGGAGAGTCTGTTGTTCCAGAAATGCGAGTATAACCTGATTGAATGCTTCATCTCCCGCTTTCAAATCTACAAAAGGAAGTCCGCACAGCATAGGGTCCCGATCGGGCTCGCCGGTAAGAAACATATATCCTACAAATGCCTGCAGGGCAGGATCATACCCGGCTGAACCCGGATACTCAGGTCCGAAAGCCGAAATACCGCACCAGATTAACTCTGGGTTTGCCTCTCTTAAGGTCTCGTAATCAATTCCAAGTTGTTTATATCGTTTGGGCAAAGTGTTGCACAGAAATACATCCACATTAAGTCCCCTGATGATTTCTCTTAGCAGTTCCTGCCCCTCCTTCTTCTTCAAGTTCAGGGTAATGGCCTCTTTTCCGATGTTCGGCGCGATAAAATATGCATGCAGATCATCAACACCGGTATCCTCGCCGATGTAACGGTTCGGGTCGCCGCCTCGACCGGTTCCCTTTTCCTGCGGGGATTCGATCCGGATGACCCGCCAGCCGAGCTGCGCAAATCGCTGCGATGCATAGGGCAGGGTTAATGCCTGTTCAAGGGATAGGATTGTTTTTTTCAACATTCTTATACCTGGTATTTGCCGTCGATTATCTCTGTCAATATCCCATGTGTAGCCTTCGGGTGAATAAAGGCAAAATTCCTCTTATGCTCGGCAAAATATCTGGGTTTCTGATCGATCAATTTTACATTGTTCTTCTTCAACTTCTCCAGAGATTCCTCGCAATTATCGACGTTATAGCTTATGAGCATAACGCCCTCGCCGGATCTCTGAATGAATTTCGCC
This sequence comes from Calditrichaeota bacterium AABM5.125.24, assembly GCA_002127415.1. Classification (GTDB taxonomy): domain Bacteria; phylum Electryoneota; class AABM5-125-24; order Hatepunaeales; family Hatepunaeaceae; genus AABM5-125-24. The sequence continues at coordinate 353 of MWJR01000054.1, read as the reverse complement.
ACTTCGCCGGTTCCATCGAGGTCTTCCATTACCTCAATTGCTGTGGGCCCCACCATAAAACCGGTAACGCGGATCTTTTCCGGCGCGTCTACGTAGCGGTAGGCCACCTCCCAGCCGAAGGCCTGTGTGTAGTCTTTCTCGGCTTCCTTTACATCCTTGACCGCGATGCATATATGGTCAACATGGTTTGTTTTCAACTTCTCAGGCATTTTGAATTCTCCTTTTCTATCACTTGTCACCAATTTATATCACCTGTCACCCCCGCGAAACAGGCTGTCTGACAATGTTGAATCCGGCAAGGCGGACGCCCCCGTCCGCCATTCAAGTTATTGTTTGGACGGGCGCACGAGAGC
>MWJR01000040.1 GCA_002127415.1 Calditrichaeota bacterium AABM5.125.24 | reverse complement strand
AATCTGAATTGTGCATTGTCAGGGATCCCAACCATCTGCACTCTTATCTTAGTCTTTTCATAGAGCTCTATGGCTAATATTTTTGACCTTTCTAATCCGTCATCATCGGCAAAATCATCAAATTCGGGATTAGCACCATATACTTTGTTTATAATTAACCTGTAATCCTGAGGTCCCGGATCATCCGATAAACCAGCATAGAAGACGGTTGGCTCATAAATCTTCTCCCACAGGTCAATCAGTCTTTCATTGTTTACCCTATTTTTACAAAGCTGCTGAGTGATTATCAACGACTGAATTAAATCAAGTTCTTCTTCTGCTATAAAACAATTCTGCCCAAACCACATCATCGCCATAAAATATCGCTTTAGTTCCTCACTCCTGGTATAGTGACCTCTGGGAACAAACTGCGTATAATCGACGCAATGCTTGATTGCGGGATCAGCATCCGGATTGAAGATCAATGAATTTTGACTTAAAATATGTTTCTCACATTTCTCAATCTCCTTCCCTGCTATTTTAGAGATCAGTGGATCAATCACAGATGAATCTCCTGTCAGAAAATAATGCGGAACCGTGAAGTAGGCTAAGCTTCTTAACGCCGCCTCCTTAATCTTCTCATTATCAGTTTCAATATACAACTTCTTTGAGTGCTTAACCATTTCATGGGTCAGCGTCTTAAGAATAGGAACCAACTTGTCCTTCTCCAGGGTTCGTAAGGTGAAGTTGAAAAATATATGATAAAGCTGCAGGATTGCGTCTGTAGTTACAAAATTCGCTATGCCCTTATAGTTGTTCTCTTCGTATAGATAGAAGAATTGCTCGTGCTTCGCCTGGATAACCAGGAAGCCATTATCGCATAGTTTATCTACATCATCCTTGGAAAATTCACCAAATTGCCTTCTGTTTATGACGTTATTGAAGTTTATCTTTTTTACTCCATTCATATAAATATAGTTATGCTTCAATAGCTCCAGTTCTCTCCTCTTTATGATATTAACATTAGCGATGTCTGTCCCAGAAAGTCTCGAATCGTCATATTCGAGGTCGAGTTTATACCATTCCTGTGAGCGAAAATATGTATTTAACTCACTGGTCTTAAACGGTCTGCCATGCCTTGCAAATATCTCGTTCCTCAGCAGATAAAGCTCTTCCAGACTTTTCCCTTCCAGGCTCTCATGATCAATTTCCTTCTGTTGTGCAATAGATAAACCTGAAAAACAGAGTGAAATTGTCAGAACATATAATACATTCTTCATTTTCTGAACTCCCGCTTTTTTGGATTGAAATTGTCTAAATTTTCCTCTTTAATATCTTTTTGCAATACCTTAAATTCCTCAAAGCCAAATCCCCTCCATTTATAAGAGATAATTCTGTTTAAACCATTCCTTTGCAGCTCGAGAGCAATTAATTCAACAATATCGTCCCCATCTATATCCTGAAAATCAAAGTCTATAAATGGTGACGAAAGCCTTGAACCCATCCATTTGGGGAATATCTGAGTTCCATCCCAGCTATAAATAAAAAGCCGGTTGTCAAATACAGGATGAAACCTCGCTTTCTTCCAGACTCCAACACAGATATCCAGGCAGGCATCGCCATCGACATCCGCTGCCGTTATCATCCAGGGATTATGCCCCCGATTTACATCTATCCAGAATTGTTTTACTTCACCTTTTGCAGTTGAGAATATCGCCAGTCTTCCCCCGCGAGAAGCTCCCCTTTCACCAAGAATCACAAACAGATATTCATTCTGCGGATCAATGCAGCAATCGCTTATCACCCAGGGCTCAGTGCAAACAGAATCAACGGGATTGCCAGAAATGTCAGCAAGTATAATTATTGTTTCAAATACTGAAATGTTACCTTCGTTTGTTTCATAGGTATTTATCAAACTACTGTTAAAAGTAGACATAAAAATATCAGCGAAAAGAATAATGAAAACAGTAAAAATATGCATAATTAGTCATATCACTACAGTTGGGTTTCTGTTGTTTCTCACCGGATTAGCACCCCTTTTGTCACCATCTTTGTATCGCCAGCATCCAGAGTAAACAGATAGACTCCTGTCGGTATGTCACGAGCCATCCAGGTTGCCGTATGCCGTCCCGCGGGCAGATGACCGGACATAATCATATCCAACAGACGCCCTGACGTGTCCCACACCGACAACCTGACATCAGACGGCCCAGGCAACGCGAAGTCGAGACGGGTGGACGGATTAAACGGGTTGGGGTAGTTCTGGGAGAGACTGAACTCTGTCGGCAAGTCTTCATCAACGACCGGAACAGATCTCGGCACCGGAACAACGAGTATCCGGCGCTGGTTCGATTCAGCGGACGAATCACCATCGCTCGCTTCGACCCACCAGGTCAGTTCCAACCTGATATACTCTTCAATCACAAAGACACCCAGATCGATCAGGAGGCTGTCCAGGTGTTCAACCGTGAAGGTGGTATCCTCGATGTTGCCCCGGCAGACGGTTGTATCAACATCTTCGTATGTCACATAGATAAGCAGGGAGTAGGTTATTTCGTCGCTATCAATGTCCTCTGTAGCTTCCCACCGGAATGTCACCTTATAATCTTCAGGATCAACCTCAGAGTTGTCCTCCGGCGTCAGCAGACTGAACGGTTCAGGCGGGTCATTGACCGGGTTGACAACTACCGCAAAGGTATCACTTACTGCGGCAGCTCCATCACCGGCCTGAGCAATAACCCAGGTCACCCCGTTCCAGTCGGGCTCGGGTGTGATGAACAGCACCCCTTCATCGGCCAGACGCACAGTCAAGCTCTCGGCTGCCGATGCTTCAAACTGCAGGCTGTCGCCCTCATCCGGGTCGGTGAAGTGATCGTTCAGATCGGCGACCCGCAGCTCAGGGTGATCCTCATCAAACTCCTGATCGGGCAGCGGCTCGGTTATGACCGGAGGGTGGTTGGTGTGGTCGACGGCGATCCTGACCGATGTATCCGCGCTTGCCCCCCCCCGGTCTTCCACTCGAAAACGAGGTGTGTATATCCCCTCGTCGTCGAAACCTGTATGCCAGGTATAGGTGGCGCTGCTGTCGCCGTTCTGGACGAACTCGGCACCGCGGACCGAGGTTCCTCCGTCGTCTATCATAACCATCAACAACTCATCGCCCTCCAGTGCGAGATCCACGTCCAGGGCAGTCAGGGTGAACTCCACCATCTCAGTCTCGCTCGCCTCATACTCAGGCGGGATATCGACCCATTGCGGCGGGTCATTCACAGGGGTTATGACCAGCAGGAAGGCATCCTCTGCCGTATCGTCACGTCGAGGCGGTGTTAGCTCCGTTCTCCCCCAGTGGGACGATGCAGCGGTGAAGGCCCGGCCGCTCTCAACGACCCTGCGGGTCTGCCTGACCGGTCCCACAGCAGGCCCTCGAGAGATTGGCGATCGAACCATCCTTACCGAGGCTCTGCGTTCCCCACCCTGCCCGTCATCCGCTGTAACGATGACAGCCAGCTCAGGGTGGTTGAAGTTTTCAGGAACATTCAGGCTCAGCAGATGCGTATCTTCATCGATCTCTGTATGCACCGGATCGTCAGCCCGGACAGAATACGTCAGTTCGCCCGAGTCCGGATCGAAGAACAACTCGTCCAGGTCGGCGATCTCCCACGGGCCGCTGTCCTCATCGAACCGTAGATCCTCGACCGGTCGGATGACCTCCGGCGGGCAGTTGACGTGATTGACCGTAATCGTGACCTCAGCCGTCACCTGAAATTCACCGTCGGTAGCCGTGAACATGGCATCATACTCTCCTTCATCATCGAAGGTCGTCTGCCACCGGAAACGACCGGTGCCATCGTGATTGTCGGTGAATTCGGCGGCTTCCGGCAGATTATCTGAGGCGAAATCTATGTCCAGGTCCTCATCATCGGGGTCCTCACCAGCCACGGCAAACTGGATAACAGCGTCTTCATCACCCTCCACTGAATCGGGCACGTCTATCCATTCCGGAGGACGATTGACGTCGCCAACGGTAATTATCACATCTCCGGGAACCTCAAACAGACCGTCGCTCAAGGTGAAGGTGGCCATATAGGCCCCGACGTCATCCTCCTCAGTCTGCCACCTGAACCTGCCGCTGCCGTCGCCCAAGTCATTGAACACTGCTTCTTCAGGGAGGTTATCTGAGCTGTAAGTAATATGAAGTTCATCGTCGTCGGGATCACTGCCTGCTACAGTGAAAGTCATCAGCTCACCATCCTCAACGTGCACGGCAAAGGGGATATCTACCCAATATGGCGTTTCTGGATGGTCAATCCGGAATGAGAGGGTGTCGCCCGCCCAGGTGCCCGGGGTGTTGCTGTCAGTGGCCCGAACCGTCCAGTAGTAGGTATAATCGTCAGTTAGCTCTTCGAGCGCCAGCGTGGTATCGGCGATGCTGTCACCGTCAGCCGGCATCCACCTGGTTGACAGATCCGACAGGGTGTCGAGCCAGACGTCGCAGTGCACTTCGTCATAAGGATCAGGGTCGATGGTTCCCTCCCAGACCAGCAGCGTATCCAGCGAACGACATACCGCATCATCCTCCGGCGAAACAAGGTCGAAGGGATGTGGCGGTTGAGGGACATCGACCCTAAAAGAGCTGCCCTCCTCCGGATCGGCCCACACCTCAAAGCCGGTCAGATCCACAGCCTTCACCCGCCAGTAAATGGTCACATCATCGGGCAGCTCGTCGCGGCGAGGAACAGGTGGTGTAATGTGAGAATTTGGGGCAGTAAAATGCCCACCTCCTGCCCCCACACGCTCGGCGGGTGGGGAATTAATGGAGGTGTCAGCTAATTTCGTTCGACTATATCGAACTGCTCTCGCAGAGACATCGAATCCAGGATGGTAGGTATCTGCAACATCTGATACGCTGCGATAAATCGTCCCACTACCCTGCAGTGGATGAAAGCGGAGATTTGGCGCCTCAATGTCCGTTATCACCAGGAAGGTATCCTGCGTGTCGGCACTGTATGAGGTCTCAAAGTTCTCATCCGGCGACCACTCAACCTGATAGTCAACCGGCTCTTCCTGGTCGGGATCGGTTGAAAGTGTCCAGACCACCCGCACCGTGTCAACGTGCAGCGTATCGCGGTCACCGGGGCTGACCAGCGCGAAGGGTGACGGCGTATGGTAAAAATTATCCCTGCCCGGGGAACCGTGCGGCATGGGTGAGGGGCGCCAGTTATCGGGGGCCTCGTTAGGCAGCTCGGGATCGATCAACTCCACCGATGGCCCGCCGCCATCGGCCTCACGCGGCCAGGGTGCCTGATTGCTGTAAGCGACCAGGTCGATCAGCACTCCGTCCGCGTCATAAAGCCGCACCTGGTCGTATTCACCAAAGTCGAAATCAAAGCCGCCAACCACATCCTCCACATCGGGGAAATGATCCGCAAAGGCTTCGATATCCCTTGCCACGACGAGAAAGCCGCCCTCCTGAAGACTCACATCCTCAGGAAAAACGAAGCGGTGGTCAACAAGCTGGTCCCGCAGGATCCAGCCGTCCAGGTCATAATCGTCCGCAACAGCGTAAAGCTCAATCCAGTCGCCTGAGTCAAAGTTCTCTGCGCTGTGGTAGTTTATCTCGTTTATGACAATCCTGGAACCGGGCAGGTTGGCCAGACCGGGGGAACCGTGTGACAGAAGTGATGCGCGCCAGTTATCGGGTTCATCGTTGGAAAGGAAGGGATCGATCAGCTCAAGCGTGGGCCCCTGACCATCGGGCTCTTCCGGCCAGGGATCTTCATTGTCGTATGCCACCGAGTCCACCAGCACGTTGAGGGTATTGAAGAGACGCACCTGATCGTTCCCACCGAGTCCGAAATCCATCCCCCCTACGACCCTTTCGACATGGGGGAAGCGGTCGGCAAACGCATCCGGGTCGCGTGTCAGGACGATATATTCGCCTTCTGAAATGAATGTTCCTCCGGGGAAGCGAAACTCGTGCTCATCGTCCTCATCGCGCAGCATCCAGTCGGCAAGATTAACATCATCTTCCAGTGAATACAGCTCAATCCAGTCACCCGGATCGAAGTCCTCGGGACTGTGGTAGTTGATCTCATTGATGACCACCCGGCCGATACCCTCATCCGGCTCGAAGGCGGCGATGATCTGGAGGGTATCTTGCAGATCAACCGAAATCACAGGGGCTTCGGCTTCAACATCTCCGGTCCAGCCAATAAATCGATACCCGTTATTGGGAAAGGCTTCGAGCTGTATGGGTATATCCTCGAAATAGATACCCTCCCAGGGAAACTCAGAAACAAGCCTCGAACAGATACTGACTGTTCCTCCGTCCTCAGGGTCAACCTCAGCCCTGACCAGAGCTGTGGTATCCAGGTCGAATTTCTCTATGATGTGACCGCGCATCACGTCCGCTCTGCGTCGGGCAAAGGTCCGCATCAACTCAACCTTGCTCCGCCAGGTTCCCATAGAGATATTCCGCCACCGGTTAAGGTGTCGGGCAACCTCAGGCTCGACCACCTCCTGCATTTCATCTATCCGCTGGATGACAGGTCCCGGCAGGAAGTTGAAATTCATCAGCTCAGCCAACTGGTTGATGAAGTCGTTGCGGAAGCTCTGGTTTTCCAGCAAGCTGCGCAACAGGAAGGTCGCCCAGGGCAGGTTAGAATAGTGATGGCCGTTGACTTTGGTTGCATTATCGAGGGTATTATAGGTATAGGGTCTATATCCGCCGTAGGCAAAGTCGATGTCGAACAGGAACCACCGCCATCTGCTGCCAGGATCACGCTGCCGCCAGAACTTGACATTATTACCGGGCCAATCGGTGTTATTGATGAAAATCTCTATCGCCTGATACCTGACAAAATTGTCCATATCCATCATCGTCTTAACCGAATCATAAACTTCAGCATCGCTCATATCATTTTCCTCAATAAACCCGAGCATCCTATCGTAATGTTCACTGTCACCGTTCATAATGGTGTCGAAGTAATGATATTCCATACCGTCTATCAGATCCACATTTTCCGGATCAACGTTAAAATGCGCGACAAGGTAGTCAACGTTCATCTTCTCGCGCAGGTTGTGTATCCCCCAGTATTCGCCGTTGAGGAACATAATGGCCGGCCTGTAGTCCCGGATGCTGATACCCTCGTCCTTGACCAGGCTGTTGATCATCCCCTCCCGAAACAGGGTCCAGTTCCAGTCGTGACCGGAGTTGCGCAAAACGACGGCCTTGAATTGATCGATATCCAGGTCAGGAAAGATCCGGTAATCGATCATACTGGGGCCATACCGGCCACGGGCGGTGACGACCAGCGACTTCTGTGGAAACCAGCGGGTGGCACCGCCGAAGATCTTGACCCCGGCGTCCATGCTGAACCCGAGCTCACCGTCGGACTCGAAGAACTCGATGTGAACCGGTCTTTCCCAGTCTTCCCAGAAGTTGGCACCCTCGAAGGGGTATCGATCTTCGGCGTCGTTGCCCATAACGTAGATTCCAATCTCATCATCGAAGAAGTAGTCCGGGTCTGTTGCCAGCGAGACGACCGGCAGGGTGCTCTCCTCGTCTATGAAGTAGGTATTGGTGACAGTGCTGCTCAGCAACTGATCCTCACCCCCGGCTCGGGCCCGGAGGACGGTGGTCTCGTCAATTACGACAGGTTCGTCATAGCTGTCTGAATCCCTGGTAGGCGCCGATCCGTCGAGGGTGTAGTAGATGTCGTTATCGTCAGCTTCGATGGTAACGGTTACTTCATCCTGGTAAAACCCTCCAGGCTCTGAGAACTCAGGAGGCTCGGCGACCTCCTGATAACCCTCATCTGAATTACTCTCGCCCGGCGTCGGTTGGGGGAAGAAGCACCAATCTTCCTCGCCATCCGGTCTGCGACCGTAAGAGACGTCGAGCGGAATGTGGTTGAATTCAATAATGTCGATCGTTTCACCGTCGGAATCAGACAGGATGATTACTTCACCGAGGGCGCTAATGCTGAAATTGGTATGCAGGTTCTGCTGGTTTAGATCGCGTCGGTCCTTTCCGGAGGCAAAGATGAGCAGGAACTGGTGTGATTCCAATTCCAGAGCGGGGAAGGCCCATCTGAACGGTTCGTCAGCATCGTCTGACAGACGCCAGCCATCAATACTTACCGGGTCATCGCTACGATTATATATCTCAATCCAGTCCGAATAGTCGCCGTCCTCATCCTCGATAGTAAGCGCGTTCGCCGACATAAGTTCGTTGACGAGGATATCCTGTGCTGCAAGGGGAATTGCGCAAAGGAGGACAATGAGAGCTGTCCGGGTTATGACAACCTTTAACCGATTCATAATATAATTCCTGCCGTTTAACACTACTATGTTAAGTATGTTTGTTATGTTACTGTTATTACTGTCATTGCGAACGAAGTGAAGCAAT
>MWJR01000138.1 GCA_002127415.1 Calditrichaeota bacterium AABM5.125.24 | reverse complement strand
GTTCGGACATTGTGGGCACCTCCTGAGGTTAAAGTTATTGCCTTTTCCTCCTGTCCACAATATCGGGGGAAGATCAGACCCTAAAAGTTGGGTAGTGTCATTGATTAGTTGTGATGGCATAGTTCGTTGTTAGATAACAGTTTGTTGAAGAATTGTAGTTGGGCCTGTCTCAAGCCCGACAGTCGGGGTTGAGGACAACCCCAACTACAGGTTATCGAATAGTCTGTTTCAACAGTTACAGGAATTTATCTAAAATCATTGGGACAGTAGTGTAGCTTGAATATGGTGAAATATATGGAAGAGAATCCCCCCCTCCGCAAACTGAAAGGGGCACGGTCAACCGTGCCCCTTCAAACTCTATTTAAGCCGGTTTTTTTATCAATCGATCGACATCAAGGATGACGGCATCCTGTCGGATGCAGTCAGTTCGAACATCCGCCTGATGGCGCGTTCGGCACCTCGCGCGACCTCTTCAGGCAGAGTGATCTCGGGTTCGAGGCGTTCGAGGGAGGTGATCACATCTTCGAGCGTTATCATCTTCATATACCGGCATATCTTGCATGCGCGGTAGAACCGCTTGTCCGGCACCTGTATGGCGAGCAGGTCCGAAAGCCCGCATTCGGTCACTGCCAGGAACCGATCGGCTTCGCTCGACCGGGCGTAATTGACCATTCCCGAGGTCGAGAGGGCTGCGTCGGCTAACCGGATCACATCGTCGCGGCACTCCGGGTGAACCAGCACCTTTATATCCGGGTTGGTTGCCTGGATCCGTTGTATAGCTTCCGGCTGTATCTCATGATGGACGTAACAGTAGCCGTCCCATGGGATTATGTTTTTCTCGGGAAGCTGGCTGGCGGCGTATGCAGCCATGTTCTTGTCGGGAACGTAAAGGATGTTTCGGTTGGGCATTGCTCGTATTACATCCACCGCATTGGCCGAGGTGCAGCAGGCGTCGCACAGCGCCTTGACCGCCGCGGTGGTGTTCACGTAGCAGACCACGCCCAGGTCGGAGTATTCCCGCCGCAGCTCCTCTATACGCTCGGTCAGGTCGTCGGCGTCGGCGGTATCAGCCAGCGAACAGCCGGCCTGCAGATTGGGCAGGATGACCTTCCTGGAGGGGCTGACCACCTTGGCTGTTTCGGCCATAAAGTGCACGCCGCAGAAGATGATCACCTCCGCATCTTCCACCTCCGCCGCCTGAAGCGCGAGTCCGAGTGAATCCCCTGTGAAGTTGGCCACCTCGAATATCTCTGGCCGTTGATAGTTGTGGGCCAACAGCACCGCGTTACGTTCACGCTTCAGATCAACCACCCTGTCGAGCTTGCGGGCAATCTCGCTGCAGGTTTCGAGCGTGTAATATCCAGGGTCAGCCCGGCTGAGCTTGCTTTGGAGTTCAACTGGATCGAACATCGCTGGTAATTCCTTTATTCAGGCTGTCAACCATCCCTCAGTGCGCAGGTTGACAGTTGTTATAATAATACGACGTGGATAATAAAGAAGCAAACTTCCCGGGTTCTGGATGTTTTTAGATCACTTAATATTAATCAGGTCACTTTATTGTAGACACTTGTCGGACCGGCGAAGCATGCCCCTGCGCCTGTCCTGACGAAAGTCAGGAAAAGCTGGGGGCGTGCGCCTTGCCTTATGTTCGCTCGAATCCCATTCTCGGACAGATTGATACGTCGGAATGACAGTCCGGCAGCTGCCGGATCAATGTCTACTATAAAATGCCCCTCTTAATAAGGTAACCCTTCTACTTGAAAATACGAGAAATAAAGGCTCCAGTTTGCAGTCATTCTGTAATTAATGGAGTTCGTGGAAAGAATCTTCCATTTCCTGAGCTCGGTTTCGGGATCGGGTCAGGTGGTCGAGGGCGAGGATTACGACAGATGTCATTAAACCGGGGAAGATCGGCTGGATCGACAGCGGGAATGGCGGGGATTGGATCCCGGCCTGAGCGAGGAACCAGCCCCCAACCACCACCGGGACCACCATCAGGTGAACAAGCGCCCAACCCGGACGGAAGCGTAGCCGCTTACTGTAACTGAGCCCGAGCGGGAGCAGCAGGCCGGGTGTGCCTATAGAGCCCAGCCTGTGCCAGATATCGACCACCGATCCGCTGAACAGGGCGATGCCGATGGCCAGCAGGCCCGAAGCGACCAGGCAGTAGCGACTGAGCGGGATTTCACCGAACCGCCTGCGAACAGCGCGTATCCTCCACAGCACATCGCGGCCCAGTGTGGTGGCTGCCAGGTGGCTGTAGCTGTCCACCGTCGATTGAATCGTGGTGGCGAGCCCCACCAGGAAAAGCCCCTTGAGGCCCGGCGGGAGCACCCGGTCGGCCAGAAGCGGAAAGGCTGCCACACCGTTGATGCCATCGCCCAATATAGCCCGGCTATACATCCCCACAGTGGTGGTCAGGAAATCGAAGAGCAGCCAGAACAGAACCGACACCAGGATCCCCTGCCGTGCGATCCTGGGGCTCCGGGCAGCGTAACAGCGCTGATAGAATGCCGGCTCGACAAGCGCTGCCAGGGCGATGAAATACCAGCTGATCACATAGGCGGCCGTCTTCCCACCCCGCCAGTTGAAGTGCTCGGCTGGAAGATGACTGCGTAAGAACGATAGCCCGCCGTGTTCTGATAACAGCACCACCGCCATCACCCCGAACGCCAGATACATCAGCGAGAACTGCACCCAATCGGTCTTGACCACCGACCGGAAGCCGCCGACCAGCACATAGCACGTGGATACAATCGTCGCGACCACCACGCCCACCGGCAGCGACCACCCGAACAGCAGGTTCAGCAGCACCCCCAGCATCAGCACATAAACAGCCGGAACCGTCATCACGAACACATACAGCGCGCCCCCGACCGCCACCCGTCCGCCGTAGGCGAGGTCCAGTTGATCGGGGATGGTCAGCAGTTGCGACCGGCGGGCCCGTTCGGCGATTAAAAACGCAAACAGCAGCGCTGCAAGGTAATACGGCACCCCGAACACCAGCCAGTTCGACAGACCGTGGTTGTAGCTGTATTCACCCACACCCAGGATGCCGCCATACCAGGTCGAAACGGTCGTGGCCACAAAGGCCGGCAGTGTCAGACGGCGACCATCCAGCAGATACGACTCAGAGCTGACGGCTCCACCAAGGCCGATCTTGACCATTATATAGGCCAGGAAAGCGAGATAGGCTGAGAGAATGGCCCAGTCTATAGGGGAGAGGGTCATCGGGGTTTAATGGTCAATGGTCAACGGGCAATGGGTAACGAACGATCGTCAATCTGTCATTCTGAATCCCGAAACTTTGGGATGAAGAATCTTTTTACTTATTAATCCGACCGCTTAACAGCACTGCTTCGTTAAGCAATCGCTGTCATTGCGAACGAAGTGAAGCAATCTCAAGTATTTGTGTTGATTGGATTGCTTCGTCACTTCGTTCCTCGCAATGACAGTAATAACAGTAACATAATAAATATACTTAACATAGTAGTGCTCAGTTGCCAAAATAAACGTATTCGATGACCTGTAGTCGGGGTTGTCCTCAACCCCGACTGTCGGGTCTCAAGACAAGCCCAACTACGGACTTCTACGATACGCGTTCTTCCGCAACTAAGCCGTAGTGATAGTAGACATTAAACAAATCATCTATCCCCCCCGCAGAGCGGGGGGGGAGTGAGATGGCAGACTGTCCACTATAAAGTGTTCTGATAATAAATGAGCCCTTTGACGAGGATCGAGACGCTTCATCCGGCAGTTGCCGGATGAAGCGTGACATAAGGCAGTTGATTCATCATTCCTTAAATATATCCTGCATCCTTGTGCATTGCAACCTGCGTGTGATTATATTTCTGTCTGCTTTTATAGCGTGGGATCGACTGCGGAAGATGGCTGAGAGAGGGAACGCCACAGGGGTTGCGCCTGACTGGAATAATCGTTATTATTCGATTTCAGGTTTATTATATCCTATTGACCTCGTATCTTCACAAACCCTGAACCCACAGCGGAATTATGGCGCAGCCATCATCGGTGTGTTGTTGCGATGATAGGGATTCATATATATGATACATCCTTAGGTTCTCCAACTTATGAATGCTGACAGGACGGCCATCGGCAGGGTCTATCGTAAGGCGGTGAGGCGCAGTCGTGAGAGGATCGGCGAGGTTCTGGGGGCTGAAAGCCGCAGCGGTCGGGTAACCGTCACCTCAGCCAACTGGTTGACGCTGATACGATTGGCGATAGTGCCGTTCTTCTGGTATTGTTTCTTCAGTGGTCAGTGGTCTGTAGAGTTAACGGCGACGGCGCTGTTTGCATTTGGGGCCTTGACCGACCTGTGGGACGGCATGCTGGCGCGCAGGCGTGGTGAGATCACCGCCTTCGGAAACTTTATGGACCCGCTGGCAGACAAGCTGCTGGTGCTGTCTGCATACTGGGCTCTACTGGTAAGGGAAGACTTCGGCGTATTTTTCATAGCTGCGCTGATCTTCATAGGGCTCATCTCCTTCCGGGAGGTGAGTTTGACCCTGCTCAGGGTCTGGGCCATCGGCAACGGCTCGGCTGTGGTGACCAGCATCTGGGGGAAGCTGAAGACCGGGGTGCAGCTTGTTACCCTGCTGCTGACCCTGACGGCGATGAACCTGCGCGATCTGCTGGCCCTGAACGGTCGTCCTTCCCCGTTTCTGGAGGGGGAGCAGTTCTATCTGGTGGTGGCCATCCTTCTGTTTCTCTGTGCGGTGACGTCGCTGGTTTCCGGTGCCCTGTATTTCATTGGAATCAGCCGTCGTAAGGGATAGGGGGAAGTGAGCACCGAAACCGCTTCGAGGGGAATTGCCACCCGGGTTGCCACACTCGGCCCTGTAGGTTATCTGCCGATTGCGCCGGGAACCTGGGGGAGTGGGGTTGCGGTTGTGATATGGTGGTTTGGACTGTCCGACCTGAACCACACAGGATACTGGCTGCTGATACTGGCCGTCACAGCATTGGCTCTATGGTCTTCACACCGCGCTGAGCGGTCGTTGGGCAGGGATGCGCGTCCGATTGTCATCGATGAGTTGGTCGGGCAGTGGACAGCGCTTGCCGCCTGTCCCATTAAGCTTTTACCTGTAGTATTGGCTTTTTTTCTATTCAGGGGGTTTGACATCTGGAAGCCTTTTCCAGTGCGGAGTTCACAACGGCTGCCCGGTGGCTGGGGGGTGGTTGCCGACGATATCCTTGCCGGCGGGTATGCGGCGCTGGTTATGCTGATTATTCGGTGGCTGTGGCTTGGCTGAGCTGAAGATCGAACTCATCGCCATCGGGGACGAGATACTCCTCGGTCATACCCTGGATACCAACTCGCACTGGATCGCCCGTCGACTGGTGGAGAACGGCTTCAGGCTCCGGTGGCAGTCGGTCGTCGGGGACAACGAGAGCGACCTGCATCACCAGCTCAAGCGAGCCTGGAAGCGGGCCGATGTGCTGATCCTGACCGGAGGTCTAGGCCCGACCCATGATGACATCACCCGCCCGGTGGCGGCACGGTTCTTTGAGGATGAGCTGGTTGATAGAAGCGATCTGAGGGAGGGGATCCGGGAGAGGTTCACCCTCAGAGGGCTCGAACCCCCTGCCGGTTATGAACAACTGGCACAGTTTCCGACCGGAGCCGAACCGATTCCCAATCAACACGGCAGTGCGCCGGGGATCCACTACAGTCGGGACGGGCGGGAGCTCTTCAGCCTGCCCGGGGTTCCTATTGAGATGCGCGGGATGGTGGATGGCTATCTGTTGCATCATCTGGAAGTTTGGCGTGAGGGTGTATTTAGCTGTAGGATTCTCAAGACGACCGGCGTCGGGGAGTCACATCTTTCAGAGCTCATCGGTGATCCGGGGGCGCTTGAGCCGGTCCGGCTCGCCTTCCTGCCCAGCATCGACCACGGCGTAACACTGAGACTTTCGCATGTCGGGGATGATCCGGATGCCGTCTCGGAGGTGTTGGGCCTGGCTGAGCGATATGTCCGGGATAAGGTGGGGAAATACATATACGCCGACGAGGAGCGTTCGCTCGAGGCGACCATATTGGATGAATTGCGCCGACGCGACTGGAAGCTGGCCCTGGCCGAGTCGTGCACGGGGGGGATGGCGAGCAGCCGACTGGTCTCGATTCCCGGCAGCTCAGATGTCTTCGAGAGGGGCTTTGTAACCTATTCCAACCGAGCCAAGACCGAGCTATTGGCGGTTGACGAGGCGCTGCTTAATCGCTATGGTGCGGTCAGCGCCGAGGTCGCCCAGGCTATGGCAGAGGGTGCGCACCTGCGGGCAGATGTCGATATTGCGGTCAGCATCACCGGCATTGCCGGTCCGAGCGGAGGCACCCAGGATAAACCGGTCGGGCTGACCTATATTGGTCTGGCTGACCGCGATGGAACCGATGTCAGGCGCTTCAGGTTCTCCGGTGACCGCGATACCAACCGTCGTCGCTCAGCGCAGGCGGCGCTCAATCTGTTGTGGCAGCGGTTGAGTGAATGATAGACGATGAATGATGAAAGATGGTTGATAATAATCGACAATCGATTATCGACCATCGACCATTGTCCCTTGACCATCCACTATGACGGCTGATAAGGTTCGAACCTTCATCGCAATTGATGTGCCTGCGGAGGTCAGGAATATGCTCTCGCAGGCTCAGGAGCGGTTACTCGGCATTCGTGGGGCGAGTGTGACCTGGGTGAGGTCCGGCGGGGTTCATCTGACACTCAAATTCCTGGGGGATGTTGAACGCGAGCGCCTGACAGATGTAACCGGCTCAGTTCAGGAGTGCGCGAAGTTGGCGCATCCGATTGAGCTGGCTACAACCGTGGTCGGTGGCTTCCCAAGCCTTAACCGTCCCAGGGTTCTCTGGTTGGGAATAGATGGTGGACCGTCGCTTTTACAGCTTCAGGAGGATATAGAACAAAGCCTGGCTGCTGTCGGCTATCCGCCTGAGCAGAAGCGGTTCCATCCCCACCTGACGGTGGGTCGGGTTAAATCTATGGCACAAGGCTGCAGGCTTGCCGAGCAGTTTCGCAGCCTCGAGTTTCCACGGGTCTTCTGGGTGGCTCGTGAAGTGTGGGTGATGTCGAGCGTGTTGAAACATCAGGGGGCTGAATACAGCGTCATCGCCGCTGTGAATCTGGGTGGCCGCTGAGGCGGCTGTGTTGGGTCAGGTCGAACGGAATCTTTCAGTCAAGTGTGGAGGAATATATGAGCGGTAAGCTCTCGGAACGAACCAGAGCCCTGGAGCTGGCGATGGCCGAGATTGAGAAGCAGTATGGTCGCGGCTCGATTATGCGTCTGGGCGACGATAGCATACGGATCAAGGTGGATGTCATACCCACCGGGTCGCTGGCGCTCGACGCGGCCCTGGGTGTGGGCGGTATGCCCCGTGGACGCGTGGTGGAGATCTTCGGTCCGGAGGCGTCCGGTAAGACCACGCTGGCGCTGCAGACCATAGCGAGTGCGCAGCATGCCGGGGGGATGGCGGCATTCATTGATGTCGAACATGCCCTCGATCCAAACTATGCTGAGGCGCTCGGTGTCGATACCAAGAACCTGTTGATCTCCCAACCCGATACCGGTGAGCAGGCACTCGACATAGCCGAGACCCTGGTCAGGTCGGGGGCCATCGATGTGGTGGCCATCGACTCGGTTGCCGCACTGGTGCCGAAGGTCGAGTTTGAGGGGGATATGGGTGACCAGCAGGTCGGCCTGCAGGCGCGGCTGATGTCACGTGCCCTGCGTAAGCTGACCGGGACTGTCTCCAAATCCAACACCTGCTTCCTATTCGTAAACCAGATCCGGATGAAGATCGGTCAGACCTGGGGCAATCCGGAGACGACTCCCGGCGGCGTAGCCCTCAAGTTCCACGCCACGGTGCGGGTTGATATCCGCCGCATCGGTTCGATAAAGGATGGCACGCGGTTTATCGGCAATCGCACCCGGGTTCGGGTGGTCAAAAACAAGGTGGCACCGCCGTTCCGTGAGGCCGAGTTCGATATCATCTACGGTAAGGGGATATCGAGTATGGGTGAGATCGTCGATATAGCTACCGAACAGGGCATCCTCAAGCGCTCCGGAACCTGGTATTCGCACGGTGAAGAGCGGCTCGGACAGGGGCGCGATCGGGTGATGAGATTTCTGGAGGAGAACCCCGACATGAAGGATGAGATCGAGGGTAAAGTTCGAGAGGCGTTGAACCTGCCGCCGATTGCTTCCTCTGACAAGGCGACCGATGGTTAATGATCAATGTTCAGCAGGCTTCATTGTTGTGCTGTCAAACGAGACGTTTGACAGCACCAAAATACGGTAAACAGACTGGGTGGCCTGTCCAGCTCGCTGGACAGGTTTATCATATCGCCACTCGGTAAAGCAATACCCATTACAGTTTTA
>MWJR01000029.1 GCA_002127415.1 Calditrichaeota bacterium AABM5.125.24 | reverse complement strand
CGGACAGACTGCTACGTCGGAATGACAGTCCGGCAGCTGCCGGATCAATGTCAACTATAAAATGCCCCCCTTAATAGTGATAGAACCACCGGGTATTTATTCACGGGCGCGATGAATCGCGCCCCTACCGGACTTATAAATTGTGGTGTCGGGCGTCCCGCCTGACACAGATGAATACTTATGGCTCTCATTCACGGGCGCGATAAGCATGTCCCTGCGAATCCCTGCTTTCGCAGGGACAGGAGCAGGGATCGCGCCCCTACCGGATTGTTTATTTTCGTTGGCGGTGGATTGTGATTTATCAGCTGATGGCACAATCGACCATCGACTATTGACCATTGACCATCAGTCTTCGCTATGATCCTGGCAAGATATATCCTGCGTGAACACGTCGCCCCTTTTCTGTTCGGGCTGTCGCTGATAGCGTTGATATTCACGATGAATCTGCTGTTTCAGATGCTGGGGCGGATAGCCGGGAAGGGGATTCCGTTAGGCGTGGTTCTCGAATACTTTGCCCTTAACCTGGCCTGGATCATCGCGCTGGCGGTGCCGATGTCGGTTCTGATAGCGTGCCTGTCGGCCTTCGGCCGACTTTCGGCGGACGGCGAGATCACGGCTCTGCGCGCCACCGGCATCTCACCGACACGATTGATGCGACCGGTATTGTGGGCCTCGCTGGTGGTGGCGATCGGCATCGGTCTGTTCAACAACCTCCTTCTCCCGGACCTGAACCATCGCAACAAGCTGCTCATGATAGATATCAGCCGTAAGAAACCGACCCTGAACATCGAACCCAGTATCTATGCCTTTGCCATCCCGAAGTATGTGCTGCTGGCAGGCGAGGTTGACCAGTCAACCGGAAGCCTGAAGCAGGTTACCATTTACGATGAGCATCAGGCAGGTCAGCGCTCGACGATTGTCTCCCGGAGCGGGCAGATTAAGTTTGTTCCGGAAGAGGAGAAGATACTGCTGACACTCTACGATGGTGAGATTCATCAGCCTTTGAATCGCGAGCCGAACGGATACGAGTGGACCGACTTCGACAGCGCCCTGTTTCGAGTGCCGGCACCGGGGATGCTTCTCAAGCGGGGCACCTCGGGCTACCGCGGCGACCGGGAGCTGTCGGCGGGAGAGATGCTGGGGCGGGTCAGGGAGCTTGAGATGAAAGGCGGCCCCCACAACCAGCGCCGGATTGCGGCGTTTCTGGTCGAAATCCACAAGAAGTTCTCCATCCCGGCGGCCTGCCTGGTCTTCGTGCTGCTCGGAACGCCGCTGGGCATTATGGCCCATAAAGGGGGGCTGGGGGTGTCGGGCGGGATCTCGCTTCTGTTCTTCACTATCTACTGGGCATTTCTGGCGGCTGGTGAAGACCTGGCTGACCGGGGGCTGGTATCGCCCGCGGCGGCGATGTGGAGCCCCAATGTGTTCCTGGCGGTGATCGGGGTCTGGCTGTTGTGGATGGCGAAGCGACGAACCTCGCTGCCGGCTGTCGGATGGGTGGGGGAGAGGTTGAGAAGGCTTCTGCGGTTTCAGGAAGGTCGCAGCTCAGCAGGCGGTTAGTTGCCCTTCGGGTGATGGCGGGCGAGACTCCCGCCCTACGGAATCAGAGAGCTCAGTAAATCAGACACTCAGTCACTTGATAATCCTCGACCGTTACATAATCTTTCGCTACCTGGGGAATCTGGTCTGGGCCATAACGGCGGCGACGGTAATCTTCCTGGTGGTGGATCTGGTTGAAAATCTGGATAAGTTCATCGACAGCCGGGTTCCGACCGTCACCATTCTGCACTACTACTATCTTTTCATACCGTATATAATCTATCTCATTCTGCCGGTGGCGACGCTTCTGGCGACCCTGTTCACCATAGGCGGGATGACCCTGACCAATGAGCTGAGCGCGATGCAGGTTTCCGGTGTGCCGTTTATCCGACCGCTGGTTCTGTTAATCCTGACCGCTGGTCTGGTCGCAGCGGCCGGGTTCTGTCTCGGTGAAGGTATTGTTCCGGTGACGAATCGAAAGAGGATGGACATCTACCGATATGAAGTCAGGAAGCTGCCTCGCGAGGCCCGCGCCAGGCACGGCAAGCTGTATATACAGGTTGAGCCGGGTCGGGAGCTCTATATTGATCGTTACAACCCGTCCACCCGGGAGGCATACGGCATTGAGATTATCGACCTGTCGGAGGGCAGACTGGTCAGGCGGGTGGATGCCGAGAAGATGGTCTGGCTTAACTCACAGTGGCACCTCCAGAGCCCGGTTCAGCGCCAGTTTTACCCGGATGGAACAGTGCAATGGGGTAGTGTTCGATCAATGACGATCTCCGGAGCCGGTCTCAGGCCGGATGAGATTGAGAAGGTTCAGACGGCCCCTGAGGAGATGAACTGGAACGAATTGCGCGCATTTATCCAGCGGCTGAAGCGTATCGGCGGCAGCGCCGTCAGGTGGGAGGTCGAGCTGTTTTTCAAGGTGTCGATGCCGGTGGCGGCGGTGGTCATAGTCCTTTTCGGCGCGCCGATTGCAGCCGTCAAGCGGCGTGGAGGCACGATGCTCGGTTTCGGGCTGGCCATGTTTATATGCTTCGTCTATTTCGGCTTCATCCAGGTCGGCAAGGTGCTCGGCTACAACGAAACCCTGACTCCCTGGGTCTCGGCCTGGATCGGCAACGCCTTCTTCGGCCTGCTGGGCCTTGCAATCCTGGTTCGCTGGGTGAGGTAGCTGACGATGAGCTTCGGGATTGACTCTGGCACGGAATTGGCTATATTAGTGAAGATAAACACGAAGCCGGTAAAAAGGGTTCGGTTCGATTGGCGCCCGAGACCTGAGGCCGGATCGCAAATCATAAGGGGTTGTTATGTCACACAAAGCGCAGGATATTCTCGATACCATTCTGAGCCGCTTGCATACCCTGGCCAGCACCGATACGGTGGTAGGGGAGCCGCTGACGGTGGGGGAGGTGACCCTGTTGCCGGTGGTCAAGATCTCGGTAGGATTTGCAGCCGGAGGTGGCGAGGGAAGCACCGGCGATAAAAGCTCCGGAAGCGGCTTCGGAAGTGGCGGGGGCGGAGGCGCCACGGTTTCACCGGTCGGTTTTGTCGCCTGGGATGGACATCAGCTGCGTTTCATAGGTATCGGCAAAGGAAAGATTGAGATGCTGATGGAGACCGTTCCCGAGGTGCTGCGCAAGCTCGGTATCATCAAGAAAGGGGAGGAGTCCGGTAAGGGGAAGAGACGCAAGGGAAAGTCGCGTGGTGATGAGGGGGATATTAACGATGAATGATGAATGAGGAATGATGGGTGAACAGATAGTTAGGACGACTGATTGTTTCAAGGTTCGGAATTTATGAGAGGCAGAGGACCGACAATATCTGACCGGGCTTCCCACTATCGCGTGCTGGGTGTTTCGCCGGGTGCGACCAGCCAGGAGATTCGGGCGGCATACAGGCGGCTGGCCAAGCAGTTTCACCCTGATGCAAATCCCGATGACCCGCGGGCTGAGGGGAGGTTCAAGCAGATCACCGCCGCTTACCAGGTTCTGGGGGACTCGGCGACGCGGCGCCACTATGACCGCGCCGGAGCTGGAGGGGAGCCGGAGCCGGCTCCACCGGCTGACGAAGCAACTGCCGGCACCACCCGGAAGCGGGGGAGTCGCCACGTGAAGGTGAGGCTGCATCTGACCATAGAGGAGGCCTGCAGGGGTGGGATGAAGAAGGTTCGTTATCCTCGCAGCACGGTTTGTGTGGTCTGCGGCGGTTCGGGTGTCAACGGGCAGGACGGCGGGGAGTGTCGTGCCTGCAGCGGCGGAGGGGTGGTGAAGGTTGAACATACGGTGAAGGTCACCTATCCCGCGGGCATCAGGCCCGACGAGACCCTGACCATTGTTGGTGTCGGTCATGCCGATAAGGCTCGCGCGGCGGCGGGTGACCTGTCGGTCACGGTTAAATATAAACCGCACCCCTACTTTGAGATCCAGGGTGACGACCTGCACTACCACTGCTATATCGGTCTGGATCAGTATATCGAGGGGGGCAGGCTCAGGGTTCCTACGCTGAAGGGGCCGATAGATATGGCACTTCAGCCGCGCGTGGCCGACGGCGGCACAATCCGCCTCAACAGACGCGGCCTGCCGGGAAAGGATAGCGGCAAGGCGGGGGATATTGTTATAACCGTTCATCACTGCCTGCCCAAACGGCTGTCGCGAAAGGAGCGGGAGAGACTTCAGGAGGTGATGCGGATGTCGGGATTCCGCCCGCTGCCTGACACACAGGGGCTGTTCCCACGTGAAGATTGAGGCTGTGAAAACTGCAACCTTATGGGGCGCCAGGGGTTGTCTCAACTCCAACGGCGGACAGTCCCGACGGTTCGGGACGCCCCACCGTCGTGTTACACGCTTGCTGGTCATTCTTTTTATTACTGGAATAGTATTACAGTATGGTGTGTTTCTGAGGGAGGCTGTGGCATCAGATGAGAACGCCGGGCACTGCGTTGAAGCTACAAGCGCGTATCCGGTGCAGGTTCGGGAGCTTACGCCCCAACCCGGTCTCCGGATGCAGTCTCGATTTTCGGTGCACCAGTCCGACAGATGGCGGACACCCACCCGCGACGAGGGTGAGGGGGAGCTGCTCTGGTCGGCCTATGATGAGAACGCCATCAGCGAACATATCGCCCTCTCCGCCGATGGAAGATGGGTGGCGGTGGGATACCACCTTAATGACGAGCGCTTCGAGTTCCGCAACGAAGATGGCGATGTGCTCTTCTCATACCCGGTGGAATCCGGTCCGGGCTGGGTGTCGATTACGGCCGACGGCGCGATGGCGGCCTATGCGGCGCTTGACAGCGTATGGCTTTTCCGGCGTGACGGTGAGGGAGTTCCTGTGTTCGGTTTCGGAATGGAGGGCTACTCCCCTGGTCCGGTGGCGCTTTCGAGGGACGGCGGCTATCTGGTTGCCACCGGTTCCGATCCCGACCGTGAGGTCAACCGAGCCTACTGCTTCCGGGACGCCGATGAGGAGCCGGTCTGGACCTTCGAGGTCGATCCTGATGAGGCCTACGGCTGGTATGGGGTCACCATCCCCAAAGACGGTGAGATAGTCGCCGTCAACGGCAAGTATCACCTGTATATTCTCGACCTTGAGACCGGCGATCTGATATGGGACGCCCCGACCTACAACACCGAATCCCCCATATCGCTTTCGTCCGACGGGCAGATTCTGGTCACCGGCTCGCTGTCCGGGAGACTGAGGGTCTTCGGTCGCGGTGAGGATGATGAGGGCTACCAGGAGCTGTGGCACTACACATTCAACTACGGCTTCTCGAGCTGGGTAACCGCCTGCCGGGTATCGGCTGACGGCAGAACCATAGCCGCCGGAACCCTGGACTTTCACGAGGATGAGGAGGGGTATATCTACTACGGCGGTCACCTGGCACTGTTCGATACCTACGGTCAGGGGGTGCCGCTGTGGATTGCCGAGCCGCTGGAGGATGAGGTTGCCGAGGTGGCGCTGTCGGATGACGGCGGTATCGTAGCGGCGGTAAGCTGGGGGGATCTGGACCATCGCACCGCTGACCTGGTGATACACGAGCGTCACGACGTGGAGGCGTTCTACCGCTTGGTGACGCCGGGTTCGATGTCCGGTCTGGCGATGTCGGGTGACGGTCTCAGGGTGTTGGCCGGCGGCAAAGCGGTGCACAACCGGGTCTTCGGACGCGGCGGCAGGGTCTATATGGTCGAGGTCACCATCCCGGGAGGGGTCGTCACCGGGGTGGTTCGTGATGAGGAGGGGGAGCCGGTCCCAGAGGCTGAGGTCTCTGCCGATGGGAATCCTTACACGGCCCTCACTGACGATGAGGGGGGTTACCGTCTGCAGGTCGAGGTTGAGCAGGCCCGTGAGATTACCTGCGCCGCACAGTGTCGAGGTTTTCTGAATGACATACGTGAGGATGTGCGGGTGGTCAGAGGGCAGGTAACGGAGGATGCGGACTTTACCCTCACCCCCGCCGGACCACCACCGGAAGGGCTTCGCGGCAGCCAGGGGATGAGGAATGTCGTCGTCCTCAGATGGGAGCCTTACAACGAAGATTTATGCAGCAGGGGAGGGCCGGCATTCCTGTCGGCATTTCAGCGCGAATTGCCGACCTATGCAGCCGCTGGCGGGGGAGATTATTGTGCAATCAGACCCACTCCCAACCTGACGGAGACGGAAACATCGGGTGTCGGGTGGGGACGCCTGACACCACATCCAAATTCGTCCTTAAAGATAATTCAGTGGGGCGGACATTCCTGTCCGCCATTTAATAATATTCAGCGCGGACAGGAGTGTCCGTGCTACCGCTGTGGTGGGCTTTCGCGCGACAGAACAGAGCAGGCCGAGCGAATTAACATCTACCGGGCCTATCTTCAGGGAGGACCTTATTGCCTGATAGGTTCAGTTGAGGGCGATGATACCCTGTTCTGCGACCGGGAGCGGGTCTTTCCCCGCCATCGCTACTATTACGTGGTTACCGCCGACTTCGGTGACGGCGAGAGCGAATATTCGGCGGAGGCTGTCGGGCTGATCGACGATGACTTCCTGGTCTGGGAGGCCGACCTGGAGTCTATGCCAAATCCGGTCCGGATAGACGGGGTTATCGAGGATGGGGAGTGGGAGGGTGCCGCAATCCGCGACATATCGGACGTCTACGGCTACGACGCCCCGGACAGCGCGGGGTCGGTTGTGGTCCGGATCGGCTTTTCGGACGACAGCGACCGCCTGTTCCTCGGCTTCAGCTGTCTCGTGATTGAGGCACTTCTGGACCGTATGGGGGTCGGTGTCTATGTGGATGATGACGGCAGCGGCCGCTGGAGCTATGAGCGACCCGGCTCTGAGGGGAACTACTGGGGCTACTGGATAGACGGCGCGCCCGATATGCGCTATCGGTCGCTGTCAGGCCCCCCTTATAACCGTGACCCGTATTATCATTTCGAAGATCCAGAGCTTGCCTTCAGCGACGGGCCAGGCTACGTGGAGATTGAGATGGCGGTGCCGCTCGGCTTTCACGGCTCAGAAGAGGTCGGACTGTATGCACCGGACTGGACTATCGGTCTGGGGCTGTTCACTGTGCACCTGGATGAACAGGAAGCGGTGGTCTTTAACGGCTGGTGGCCGCAGGATATGCTCTCAATTGTGTCCAATCCGGAGCAGTTCGCGCGAGTTCATATCCCCGCTGATCTGGTGGTTCCTCCGGTGGCTCCGGAGGATGTTGAGGTTATCAGAGATGATGAGGCCCTGCTGGTCTCCTGGCGGGATCCGTCCATGGGGATTGACGGTGCGGAGCTTGAAGGGCTGGCCGGGATCAGGGTCTATCGAAACGACGAACGGACAGCGACGGTAGGGCCCGGCTGTGAGTGGTTCCTGGACGAGACTATAGACTACGGCGGCTGGTATGAATACTCGCTGTGTGGTCTGGTGATGGACGGGGATGAGCCGTTCGATGGGGAGATGACCGCCCCGGTGGGGATCTACGCCGGCGCTGACCCGGTGGTCGATGAGATCGGTTATGATGACGGCACACCCGAAGCCTACTATGTGGTCAGCTTCGAGGGGGAGGACAACAGGTTTACGGTCAGGTTTGATTTCGAAGGTCCCGGCGATACGGTTGCCGTCTATTGGATTGACCTGTTTGCCGGGGCTGTCATGCCCATTGATGTCTATATTGCCGCTGATGAGGACGAGCGACCTGGTGGGATGATCGGCCGGCGTTACCGAACCACTCCCGCGGCGCAGGGTGCCTTCCATCGCTTTCATTACCCGGGCGTTACTCAGCCCCTGATAATAGCCTCACAAGATCAGCCGGCGAGCAGTTGCTGGACTGTCCTGCACTACCTGCCGGACAGTCCCGGGTCGCCGTCCATAGGGGTTGATAGATCCCGACAGGAACCTCAGCGCAACCTGTATTACACCCTGTCGGACACGGTCGATGGCTGGGTCGGGTTCGCCGGGGGCCAGTTGATGGTGCGTATCGGCGCTGGTGAACCTCAGTATCATCTGCCGCCTGATGATGATCCCATCCTGCCGGAGCTGTTCTGGATGGGTCAGAACTATCCCAATCCGTTTAACGAGGTTAGCTTAATACCGATCAGGATGCCTGAAAGCGCACCGGTTGGACTGAGGATTTACGACCTCAGCGGTCGCTTGGTCGAGGCTCGACAGCTCGGCACCTTCAGCGCTGGAAGGTGGGTGGTTCCCCTGCGGGCGGGGTCTCTTGGGAGCGGGGTATATTTTGTCAGGATAGTAAGCGGTTCGGACGAAGGTATCGTCAAAGTATCGCTTTTAAAGTGAGGTTAAGAACTAAGAATTAAGAGTTAATACTACTTTATTAAATAACCACTGTCATTGCGAGCGAAGCGAAGCAATCTTTTTCGATAAACAGTTGAGATTGCTTCGCTTCGTGCCTC
>MWJR01000041.1 GCA_002127415.1 Calditrichaeota bacterium AABM5.125.24 | reverse complement strand
GCAGAGATGGAGTAGTCGGGTTTGTCTCAGCCCCGACTGTGTCGCAGTTGAGGACAACCGCGACTACAATTCTTCAACAAACTGTTATCTGATAACGAACTATGCCGTCACAACTAATCAATGACACTACCCATTTAGGTGCTGTCGGATTTACTGCTATGTACAGAAAACAAGCGACACTTTAAGGCCTATTCTCTCCCCCCCGCTCTGCGGGGGGGAATTAAAGGGGGGGCGGAAAGTTTACACTGTTAATTGCATACAATCACAATCTATCGAACAACGATCTTCGTCCCGCTGCCCCCGCCCTGAACCTCCGGACAGCTCCACTTCCGATCAGCCCCTCTCCACGCAGTATAATCAATGTGGTATAATACGTCTCACCTCGCTGGGGCGAACGGTCGGTCGGGGTCCAGGCGAAGGTGAAGACGACGCCGATACGACTGCCCGCATCGGCGCTGAAACCGGCAACAAAGCGGCCATCGCCGACAACCGTATCGAGACCCACACCGTCAAAGTAGAAGTACTGCTCAACTACGCTGTCGGGATCGCTGATGACCAGTAGCAGGCTGTCGAGGTCGAGCGAACCCTGGTCGTCGGTGACGGAAATAACGTAGCTGAACTGGACTGCATCCGACGGTGATACCCAGACTGTATCGGGGCCATCAACAGTCACAACCGCTGGAGGTAGATTCTCAAGCCAGCACGAATCCGGGTCACTCTCCACCCAGCTATCTATCTGGTCAAGATAATAGTCGCTGGCCCTGATGACAAACGTATAGAAGCCCGCAGTCAGCCCGGCGGCAATAGAAGGCTCATTAAGCCAGACCCATACAGAATCGTCAGTTCGCTCCATAGGATAGGTCAGGCCCGGGCTGGCAGGATGAATCAATCCCACTGAAGCTATGTCATCATCACCGTCCGGATCGTGAACCATCGCGGTGAAGGAAAGCCCCCGGCTGCCGCTGGGCACCGAATCCGGCATAATAACAACGGAGAAGACCGGTGGTGAGTTCCGCCTGACTGTGACATCCACCTGGAGCGGGTCGGATGCGGGTTGACTTGAAAGGGTGAAGGTGAACCGATACTCCCCCTCCCGGTCCGCAAACGCGGCGTTGATCCTTCGGGCGAAGACGCCGTCGCCGGGGAGATGGTCGCCGCTCAGGCTGTCAGCGAAATCCGGGGCATCCACCCAGCGGCCGAATCCGCCGTCGTCGAACATTCGGAAGGTTCCCACCTGACCTGGACCATCTATAACGCACGCCATCTCATCCCCGGCGGAGGGTTCGGCAGGGGTCACACGCACCGCTATCCGGTGCATCCGCTCTGATCCGAGCACCCAGATGCTGTCAACCTCGACAGGGGTTAAGACCGGCGGCGGTTCAGTTCCCGGTCCGGTGGAGTCCTCCCCGCAGCCGGATAGAGCAAGCTGCACCGACAATATAACCGGAATGACCCAGCCCGGCCGGACGCATCTGCGAAATCGGTCTAATAAAAGATTTAGGATGAAGGAACTACGGAAGTTGAGGTCAGGTGCCACAGGCTACTTTTACCCGTTTATCGAACTTGTATTAAGATAACAATAACGAAATTCGCCTGAAACACCTCGAGGGTTTGGGGGTGGGATACCTATTTTTCTGCAAATATAACAATTTAACCACTATAAAGCAACGAGTAGGGGCGATGTTAAACATCGCCCCTACTTTCTGAGGTGGACAACCAAAGGGCGACGCTAAACATTGCCCCTACTTGTTCTTCCGTCAGCGCCACTCCGGGCGGGCAGCCATCTCAAAACGGAGCCGGCTGCCGCCGCACGCGGATGAGTTCCAACCCCTTGCCGATGGCGATGAACACCAACGCCACGGCCAGCGCCAGCAGGACCAGCGATGCTATCACCAGGGTGACGTTCCCGGCCGGCAGATACTTGGTGAACAGGAGCAGCAACAGCGAAGCTACGGTGGTGGCGGTCATAAATACCGCCGGGATGATTGTGAACCAGCTCTTCAGCCCGCGCAGCGCCAGCCACATCGAGATGGTGATGAGGGTCAGCGCTGCCAGGAGCTGATTGGCCGAGCCGAAGATAGGCCACAGGGCGGTGAATGTATTGCCCGCCGCCAGCAGCCACATCAGAAAGACCGCGATGCCGGAGTTGAACCACGGGCTGCGCAGCAGCTTCGGAACCCTCGGCAGCATCACCTGCCACAGCTCCTCGATCAGATACCGGATGAAGCGAATGGCGGTGTCGAGCGATGTGATCACGAAGCCCTCGACCATCAGTATCCCGATTATCGACCCGATGAACATCGGCAGGCCGGATACGTTGTGCAGCAGATAACCCACCGACAGCGCGAAGGCGAGGATCGGGTTGGCATTCCCCATCCCCGGTTCGGGCCAGACGATGCGTATATAATCCACATACTGGAGGCCGCCCGCCAGCGCCAGCAGCACTAACAGTGCCAGGATCGATTCCAGCAGCATTGCACCGTAGCCGACCTTGCGAGAGTATGACTGCCGCTCGATCTGCTTGCAGGTGGTTCCGCTGCTGACCAGCCCGTGAAAGCCGGAGATGGCGCCGCAGGCGACGGTTATGAACAGCATAGGCCAGATCCAACCCAGCCGGGAGACCCCCTCGGTTATGTTGGTCGCCGGGAATGTGACCTCCAACCCCTTAAGACCGCTGGCGAAGATACCCACCACCAGTATCAGCATTCCGCCGTAGAGTATTTGAACGTTGGTGAAATCGCGCGGCTGGAGTATGAACCAGACCGGCAGACCGGCGGCTATAAAGCAGTAGATCGAGATGATGACCATCCAGGTGTGCGGCTCAAGGGTCACGGGAAGTCTGAAGCCGACCACGACCGAGCCGACCGCCACCACTGCCGCGAATAGATATGCCAGACCGGTCTTCATCCTGCGGCGGTAGATGAGCCAGCCCAGCAGCGGCGAGAGGCAGGTTATGATGATGACCGAGGTCGAGGCGATGCCCCCGATGATACCCTCCATACCACCGGTGGCGGGATTGACGACCGTCCGCAGCACCGTCTGACCCTCCTCCAGTCCAAGCTTCTCGATCGGCCAGCGGGAGGTCAGGGCGATGGCGGTGGCGTTCAGGAAGGCGGATGTCACCAGGATAAGCATCAGTATGGCGAAGCCGATGAACAGCACAAAGCCGGTTCCGCCTATGGTCTTGCGGGTGACCTCAGCCAGCGATTTGCCCCCCTCCTTGACCGATACGAACAGCGAAGTGAAGTCGTGAACCGCACCGAAGAAGATGCCTCCTAAGAGCACCCACAGCCAGGCGGGCACGAAGCCGTAGAGCACCGCCACCACCGGCCCGATGATGGGGCCGGCGCCGGCGATGGTCGCAAAGTGATGGGCGAAGACTATGTGCAGCTTGGTTGGAACGTAGTCCCGGCCATCCTTCTTTGTGACGGCAGGGGTGGGCTCGGAGTCGTCGAGCTTGAGAAGTCTGCCGATGCCCTTGCCATACCACCTGGCCGCCAGGTAATACAGAACCAGCGAACCCGCCAGGATGAGCAGAACGTTCATATCTTAAACCTCAATGCTCTGTCCCGGTAACTGCCAGCATCATTCCAGCGAAAGCATGTCCCAGCGAAAGCTGGGGCTGGAATCCAGTGTTGTGAATATCTCAACCCTGAATGTTCAAGCCTGATAGGTATTCAGTAATGTAAAAGGATGGTCTGGTGATGTCAAGGGAGTGCAGGCCGGACAGCTTCTTACCTGCTACTATATATAGGGTGGCCCGGTCAGCTTGCTGGCATGGTTTCTCATAAAAGGGTGGCCCGGTCAGCTTGCTGGCATGGTTTCTCATAAAAGGGTGGCCCGGTCAGCTTGCTGGCCGGGTTTCTCATAAAATGGTGCCCCGGTCAGCTTGCTGGCATGGTTTCTCATAAAAAGGTGGCCCGGTCAGCTTGCTGGCCGGGTTTCTCATAAAAGGGTGCCCCGGGTTTCTCGCAACCCGGGTCCCCCACGAAGTGGAACAATATCCTATCAGCACGATCCCGCCTCAGCGGGATCGGCTGCTACGCGAATATCTTAAAAAACTCATCGCATTTAACACCCGAAATTTGCTGCATGGTGAGGACACCCCGCAACGTGAGTGTTCTTCCTTGTGTCAAACGGATGTCTGACAGAACCTAAAATGAGTGCCTGAGCGCCAGTCCGACAGTTATAGTTCGTCCGGGCAGCGGATAGCCGGATGACAGCTCTTCATCCGCATCGGTTATGTTATTAACAGCAAACCAACCTTTACACCCAAAATGTCCGGGCATTCCCGGCATCGGCACAGTGAGGCGTGTGTGCAACAGGGTATAGTCGGGGAGTGCCGATTCCCTGTTGCTCTTTTCATATCGCCCTGCGGAGTGGTCAACAGTGAACGACAACCTCACATCCTTCGGGGAAAGGTAGGATATTTCGCTGAAAAGCGTCCGTTCAGGGTTGTGCGCAGTGTTGTGGCCGGGGTTCAGATATGCGAATCCGGCGTAAACAGATAGCCTCTCAATCGGTATGGCCCGCGCTGAAAGTTCCACTCCACGATGCGTGAATGTGCCTGTATTTTCTGCAATCGGCGGTCTCGGCGGCGGACCTATCTTGCGGATCATATTATCGCCTTCGGCATAGAAATAGCAGGCTTCAACTGCACACCATCCGGTTATCATCCTGTGCAGTCCGGCTTCAATCTGCCACATCCGTTCAGGTTCCAACAGGGTTCGGTCACCCGCCCAGTATGGGAAATACTGCTCAGCGAGGGAAGGTGTCCTGAAGGCGCGCGATAGTGAGGTATAGATTCGGGTCACCTCATCAGCATCTGCCGATATTCCCAAACGATAGGCGGTTTCCGTGTCAAACTTGGAGTTGAAGTTGACCCTGATGCCGCCTGAAAGCTTCAGTCGGGGGGTCACCGATTGCTTCAGATGTATATATGGCGCGGTATTGTCCTCATAACTCTCGGTTTCCCCCGATCCATCCAGCATCTCCCATCCACCGCCGTATCTCTCGTAATCCAGCCCGAGGCGCAGTTCACCACCCGACCAGATCCCATCCCACGACTGCCAGACGCGCAACCCCAGGTTATCAGAATAATTCTTGCTGTCAAGATACAGTTCATTATCCAGCATATCAGCATACAGAATTATCTGCCCGTGCGTGAGCCCGATGGTTTCGTGAAGGGTGATATCGGCACCATACCCGGTGAACTCACCCCCACCTGTGGAATCACCATCACCCCTGGGTGAATCCAGCGGTCCAGGATCAAACCATTCACTCCAACGATATTGACAACCGACCTCAAGGCGCATCCCGCTGTTCAGTTCCCGGGTAAACCTCCCTGATGCTGATCTGGTCTCCTGGTTGCTGTTGGGCCGTTCCCCGTCACTTGATTTCACACTGCCGTTCAAGCGGTAGGTGGTCGCACCTATACCTCCGGCGTGGTAGAGGCGGAGACCGCGATTGCCGTAACTACCCCCCGACATATTTATGGTGGTGTTAATTCCAGGCTTGGGACGATGAGTTACCAGGTTAACCACTCCGCCGAACGCCTCCTTGCCATAGAGCACCGAACCCGGTCCCTTAATAACCTCAACCCGCTCAACATCATCAACAGGGTGGTTGTCGAGTATGGGATGTCCCCAAAAGCCCATATAGTGCGGTCTGCCATCCACCATAATAAGTAGACCTGCGCCCGGTTTCTCGCCGATCCCGCGAGTGCGGTAAAATCCCTTCGCGGTTGAACCCATACCGTGGACTAACTGGCGAGAACGTTTATAGGTGACACCCGGGACCTGGTTCAGCAGCTCGTAGGCGTTCTCGATCTGAACGGCCTCTATCTCCCTGAGTGAGAAGATAGTGACCGGCAGACCGTAATCGCTAACCGTGACAGGGCGAAAGATACGGTCTATCTTTACAACCACCTCATCCAGGATATAGATTCTAACGCTACTATCCGCAGGAGCAAGCTCCTCGCAATACCCGATTGAAGATATAACCGGCAAGAGTGACAAGGTTAATAACGCCATTAACAACTTCAATGGAATACTCCGTAGTTCTAATTCTGTTTTTAACTGTGCTTGTGGGGCTTATGATAACCGACACCGGTAGTTGCAGGAGTCATCGTGCAGTGTAGCACACCCCGTATCTTCCTGAGCTCACTTGCCGCCTCGCGGATGCGGCGTCCGACACCTCGCAGGATGATTACCTCGAAACAGAGGTGAACGTCCATATGTATATGTATTGTGCTGACTATTACATCAAGGAAGTTGTGCTGGACGTCTATCAAGGTATCTACCGTCTCGCGGGTATGGTGGTCATAGACCAGGTTTATAGTTGCAGCAGCGGTTGCTTCACCGAGCTCCCACTCACCTTCAGCTAACTTCTCGCGAACAACATAACTCAACGCCCGTGAGCGGGAAGTCAGCCCCTGGTGCATTACCCACCGGTCAAACCTTTCAAGCAATCCGGATTCCATCGTAGCCCCGAATCGGGTGAGAGTTTTAGAGGGTTTAGGTTTTATAGTGACACCTATTTGCAAATTCGTGTTACAGTATAGAAAATAAAAACCCCAAAGTCAAGTAAAAATCGTTTTTTCTGCACTTATACAGCTATACGGTTCGAAACGGTTGCAATTATAGTCGGGCTTGTCTCAAGCCCGATCCCGAAACTTCGGGATTGCCGGCCGGGGTTCCATAAAAAGGGTGGCCCGGACAGCTTGCTGGACGGGTTTCTCATAAAAAGGGTGGCCCGGGTTGCAATCCGTCAAAAGCCGGACGTAAGCGGCAACCCGGGCCACCCTCACATGTCAATTCAATTATCGGTAAAAGGCAACCGGCAATATCTCATCGATCATTATTCATCATTCATCGACCATCACACCTTATCCGCCTCCCAGACCGCCAGTCCGGCGCTTTTGTCGATGGTCATCTTCATCATCACCATCCCGGTCAGCAGTTTGGGGAAGAAGTCGGTTGACTTCTGCGGCATCCGCTCGCCGGCCAGCGCCACCTCGCGCACCTGCTGAACCAGGGTCGGGTTGACCAGGAAGGCGGCCTGACAGCCTTCACAACCCACCATATCCAGCGCCTCATCCCGGCCGCGCACATAGTGGACGTTAGTCTCGGGAGACATCTTATCGGCGTCTAACCCAAGGATCTTTTCGAGGAGCACCACGTGCAGCACGGTCACATCCAGCCGCCGCCAGGTCTCGGAACGCTCCACTTCTACCAGCCTGCCCACAATGGCCGGGTCCTTCAGCGTCAAGAGCCTTAAGCCGCTGGATCCCTCGGCTGAGAAACCGAAAGCCGTCCGGCCCGCTTTACCGGACTCATCCAGAGCGGCGTAAAGTGACGGACGGTCCGCATATTCGGTAATATCGAAATACTCAGCTGCGCTTTCGAGAACTCCACGTGGGGCGAAACCCTCCAGCGAGTGGAGCACCCGGTGGGTCGGCAGAACTGTCAGCCCCGGGTCGTGCATATTGACCAGAGTCATCATCCGGTAGTTGAAGGTCTCAGCCCCCATCGGCTTCCAGTATCGCCCCTTGCACTCATCCATATACTCAACGGCCGTCTCGTAGCGGTGGTGCCCGTCGGCTATGAACAGCTCCAGATCCTCAAACGCCTCGCTGACGTCCTGAATCAGACCGGGACGTGAGATGCGATAGAGCCTGTGGACGGCGTCGTAGTCGTCCTTGACCGTCATTATCGGCTGCGCCATAGCCGACTCCTCGTCGATCAGGTTATTGATCCGGTGGTCGGGATCGTCGTAGAGCATAAAGATCTGGCCGTCGTTGGCCTCGGTAGCGCGCATCAGTCTCAACCTGTCGGCCTTGGGTCCGGAGAGGGTCTTCTCGTGGGCTCGAACCGTCGATTTGTCGTCGTCCAGACAGACCAGAGTCACCAGCCCCTTCCGGATGAAGGTCTCTCCATCTACCGTGAATTCCTCGAAACAGGGGTAGATCGCCGGCCCGGGTTCCCGGATCAGCACCCGGTCTTCTATCCAGCGCGTCCAGTAGTCGGCCGCGCGGGTATATACATTGTCATTCGGATTGTCATCCGGCTTGGGAGGTCCTCTGATAATACGAACTACACTGTATTCGCTGCGACTGAGATACTCGTCGCGGAGTTTATCGTCTATCTTGTCATACGGCTGGGTGACAACCTTATTCAGGTCGCCGACCTCGGAAGGGTTAAAACGGTAGCCGCGAAACGATGCAATCCTGGCCATTGCTCCTCCCTATTTGGTGACAAAGTAACAGAGTGACAGAGTTGGTAGGGGCGTGATCCCTGCTTTTCCCTGCCTTCGCAGGGACAGGCGCAGGGACATGCTTCGCCGGTATCCAGACGAATTCGGGCTTGTCTGGATTCCGACCTACCAGTCTGTCCGAGAATGCAAGATTTGGCAAGGCGGACGCCCCCGTCCGCCATTCAAGTTATTGTTTGGACGGGCGC
>MWJR01000295.1 GCA_002127415.1 Calditrichaeota bacterium AABM5.125.24 | reverse complement strand
CCCCCAGTGGGGAGGAGTTCTTCACGGCTGAACCGACCAATTTCGAGATTGAGGCGCAGGGGGAGGTCACGGTTACAATAACCTTCCGCGCCGACAGCTCGCTTGACATCGCGTCGGCATTCCTGGTGATCAACAACTCAACAAATCTCGACCGGCAGTATCGATGGAACGTCCACGCCGCCACAGTGCTGGCGGTGGATGAGAACGTCCGTCCCGGCATCCCGGAGAGCTGTGAGATGTCGCAGAACTATCCCAACCCGTTCAACCCGTTGACCACAGTCGATTTCTCCCTGGCTGCCGCCGGGAGAGCCACCTTCCAGCTCTTCGATATGACAGGCCGGATGGTGAAGGAGCTGTTCAGCGGACGGCTGCCGGCCGGATACCACCAGGTTGAGATTGACGCCTCAGACCTCCCGGCCGGAATCTACCTCTACAGGCTCACGGCCGGCGAGTTCACCGGCACCAGGAAGATGATCCTGCTGAAGTAACAGACGGTTGTAACACACTCTGAGCGGAAGGCCGATCGGTTCCGTCCTGCGGCATCGGTCGGCCTTCTCTATTGTTATTAATCGCTGTCACACTTAAGTGTGACAGCACAATCCACAATGATGAGGTAGAACTATGACCGGACGTTTGGTTATCATCACGGCACTCCTGGCGGCTGCCGTCGTGGCGGGGAGCTGCGGCGGGGCACCGCAGAACCAGGCCGGATGGGAGCGGCAGCGCCGGGATTTAGTGGCTCTTCTGAAGCGCGATGGGATCACTGACCGACAGGTGCTGGACGCCATAGGTCAGGTTCCTCGCCACGAGTTCGTTCCCAAAGGCTGGCGGGATATGAGCTACCTGAACCGACCGCTCTCCATCGGCCAGGGCCAGACCATCTCCCAGCCCTACATCGTGGCCTATATGTGCCAGGAGCTGCGGCTGACCCCCGAAGACAAGGTGCTCGAGATCGGCACCGGTTCAGGATACCACGCCGCGGTGATGAGCCTGCTGGCGAAGTCCATCTACACCATCGAGATCATCCCTGAACTGGGCGAGTCGGCCAGAGCACGGCTGGCCCGGCTGGGCTACGAGAATATCGAGGTCCGTATCGGCGACGGCTATCTCGGCTTGCCGGAAGAGTCCCCCTTCGACGCGGTCATACTGACCGCCGCGCCGCCTGAAATCCCCCAGCCGCTGCTGGAGCAGCTCAAGGTGGGCGGACGTCTGATAGCCCCGGTCGGGGTTCACTGGCAGGAGCTGGTGCTGGTCGAACGAACAGAGGAAGGCTACGTCCGGACCAAGCTGATACCGGTCGCCTTCGTGCCGATGACCGGCGAGGCACAGAGAGCCAAGCCGGACAAGCCTTGACCGACAGTATCAGGCGGGTCATCCTGGCAACGATCGTTCTGGTGGCGATTATGGTCACCGGCACCATCGGATACATCACTATTGAAGGGCTGAAGCTCCTGGATGCCCTGTGGATGACCATCATCACTATGAGCACAGTCGGCTTCGCAGAGGCCACACCGCTGGACGCCCCCGGCCGCATTCTGACCATGGGCATTATCATCTCAACGCTTTTAGTAGGCGGCTATGCCCTGGGGAACATCAGCGCCTTCCTCATCGGTGGGGAGATAGGCAACATTCTACGGGGGAGGAGATTGGAGAGGAATATAGAGCGCCTGAGTCAACACACCATTCTGGTCGGTTATGGCCGGGTGGGGCGCGAGGCGGTGTCCAACTGGCAGGATCCGCAATTGGTCATAATCGAACGCGACCCGACCATCGCAACCGAGGCGCGTGAACTCGGCTTCCATGTGGTGGTCGGAGACGCCACGCACGATGCCGTCCTCCATAAGGCCGGCATCGAGCGAGCCACCTCTTTGATGATAGCCACCGGGGGTGTAGCTGACAACGTCCTGATCGCCCTGACCGCCAGGGAGCTCAATCCCCATCTGTTCATTGCCGCGCGGGGGGATGAGCCCGGCAGCGACTCGAAGCTGCGCCGAGCCGGTGCGGATCGGGTGGTTCTGCCGAACGAGATCGGGGGACGCAGGCTGGCGGCATTCCTGAAGCAACCGGCGGTGGTGGATTTCCTCGATCTGGTGATGCACGGAGACGAACTCTCGCTCAGGCTCCAGGAGGTGCAGGTATCCGACACCTGCCGGCTGGTGGGCAAGACACTCGAGGAGTCAAAGATCAGGAGGGAGTCGGGGGGTGCGCTGGTAATGTCGGTGCGTCGTCGCGACGGCGAACATATCGTCGCCCCCTCATCGGACTTCCGTCTCGAAGCCGGTGACCTGCTCATAATCCTCGGAACGGATGAGGCGCTGGAGAAGGTGCGTCGGATGGTTGAATAATAATTGCGGATTGCAGATTTATGATTTCATCAGGCAGTTGCCTTATTCGCAATAACAGGGCATCAAGGCTGAGCGTGTTGGCGTTGCTCGCCTGTTCAGCTCTAATATCGGTCGGATACGGTGTTTCGAGCGTGATGGACGAGCCCTTCAGTGGCAACTCAGGCGATACCTTCATCGCCCGGCTCGACAATGGGATGTCAGTCGTCCTGGTCGAGAACCATTCCGTTCCGATGATCGCGGCGAACGTCATCGTAAAGACCGGCTCACGCGAGGAGACCTGGGAGACCTGGGGCGCGGCACACTTCCTGGAACATCTGCTGTTTAACGGCACGGAAAACCGCACCCAGGAGGAGATCTACGCCGAGTTCGACCGGATCGGAGCCTACCACAACGCCCACACCGGCACCCACTTCACCGGCTTTATGCTGCTGGCAGCCCGCGATAACTTCACGACCGGCTTCGAGATACTGACCGATATGCTCTGGGGCTCGACCCTGCCGCAGGACAAGTTCGAGAAGGAGTGCGGGATCGTTATAGAGGAGATTGCCCGCTCTGCCTCGATGGCATCCAATTCAGAGCGTCTGTTGGACGAGGTGCTGTTCGAGGGCTCGCCGCTGTTGCGGTCGGTTCTGGGCACGGAGGAGGGCATCGCCCGGCTGGGGCGCGACTCCCTCCTCGCCTTCTATCACCGCTGGTATGTGCCGAACAATATGTTTCTCTTCGCCACCGGTGACTTCGCCGCCGACACCCTGTTCGAGTGGTTGCAGGCTCAGCTCGCTCGCTACCCTCCACGCGAGCTGCCGCCGAGGAGGCATATCGACCCGCCCGATTTCCCCCGCCTGTCCGGACGGGGAACCATCCGTCGCTGGAGCGCGGGTGAGATGCGTGAGTTGACGTTCGCTCTGGCCGCCCCCCGCCCCGGTGAAGCCGACTTCGTCCCAATGCTGATGTTGAACGCCTGGCTCGACAGACGGCTGGGCGACCTGCTCCCTCCAGCGGTTTCAGGGTCAACGCAGTTGATGGTCGATCCCGACCTGGCGGTATTCAATATAACCCTCACCACACCACTTGACGGGCCCGGGGAGGAGGAGCTGATCTCATCCCTCGACCGGATACTTAACGGGCTCGCTGCCAATCCTCCCAGCGAGGACCAGATCGCCGCCCTGGCGCTGCGCTACCGTATGAACAGAATCCTGAATTCCGAGAGGCTGCACCATTACGGCATCGTAAACGCCGAATATTGGGCGCTGGTATCGTGGGATGAATTCGACTCCTGGCCCGCAAGGCAGGCGAGACTAACCCCGGACGAGCTGGCGGATGCAGCCAGGAGATGGCTGGTTGACCGCGACCGCCTGGTGATGCTCATCGAGCCACCCCCTTCCGAAGATAAAGCAACGACATTCGACACCGACGGCGGGATCCAGAGGTTCGTCTCGGATGGCGGGCCCACCATACTCGTCCGCAGCGATCCATCGGCCCGAGTGTTTGCTCTGCATATATTAGCGCCCCACCGCTGGCTCTGGGATGGGCAGTTCGGCGCCGGCGCCGTTGATCTCCTTCACCAGCTCATCGGTCAATCGGCGTCGATACCTGAAAGTAAAGCTGCCGCAAAGATGGAAGAGCTGGCCGCCACGCTCAAAGCTACCGACGATCCGTCGATTCCGTATGACAATTATTACACTACTCCTGAATTCTCATTCATTCGCCTGGAGATGCTACCCGATAGATGGCAGGAGGGGGTCGCTATGGTGGCGGAGCTGATGT
This sequence comes from Calditrichaeota bacterium AABM5.125.24, assembly GCA_002127415.1. Lineage (GTDB taxonomy): Bacteria > Electryoneota > AABM5-125-24 > Hatepunaeales > Hatepunaeaceae > AABM5-125-24. The sequence goes on along the minus strand of MWJR01000295.1, from coordinate 4,485 downwards.
TGAATCTGCCACGCAGCGAGGACGTCCTGCAGTCGGCGCGTGAGATGTCGTCCCGATGCCGTGCAGCCCTCGGCAGGGCCCCGATTGCGGCGGGCCGTCAGCGCATAAGGGAACGCCTTTTCTATAGCTGCGCTTTGGGGTCAGAGGTCTATGGCGACGTTTCCAGGATCAGCCTCGCCGATCTCGAAGAACTGCAGAAGGGATGCTTCAATCCCCGAAACCTCATCGTCTCGGTTTCCGGCTCGATGGACGCCGATGAAGTGGCAGAAGTGATTGAACGGGAATTCAGGCGCCTGGCTCGATTCGACTATCCTCCGCCGTCAATCGAACCCGAAAGCAAAACGACTCCATCCCGGGATACGCTGAGCCTGGGTCTGCCTCAGGGCGCGATAATTACCGGAGATGCAATCTATCAGATAGACCGGGATGACGCCCCCGCTCTGATCGTCGCCAACGCCTGGCTTAACGAGCAGATGGGGCTGGTCTTAAGGGAACGGCAGGGGCTTGCTTACAGCCTGGGCAGCACTCTTACCCTGCGGGGAACCGGCGGCAAACGGTGGGCATACTGGGAGCAGTATCTGGCGACGCGTTCCGAAAACCTCCACCTGGCGGAGGAAGGGATCAGGAAACTGCTGGCGCAGCTCAGCGAACACCGGTTCACGCCCGAAGAGGTGGAGAGGCTGGTGAACGCCATATCGGGACGAATCGCCATGCGTAATATGCCGCATATCGGACAGGCCTATTCTATGGGTGTGGGTGAGCTATTATGGGGGACACCTGACATACAGGATCAGCTCACCAGAGAGCTCGCCAACGTCCATCCTGAACAGGTCCAAGCAGCGGCACACCGGTATCTCAGTCCTCAAGGACTGAAGACGGTCGTGGTCAGATAATCTATATCGCTCCCATAAATGGCTTGATTTAAGCAGCTTAAGACCTTATCTTGAGAGTATTAACAAAATACTGATCGTAGTCGTGGCTGTCCCTAACCACGACTGTCGGGCCTGGGAACAGCCCCGACTACAACAAGAAAATCATTACTCGGTTAACACTCCCCTTATCTTTATATTATTAGCCATCAGCGGTCAGTTGTCAGCTTTAGAGCTATAAAATCTGGTCCGGATGGACAAGCCGTCCGGGCTACTGAAAGCTGAAACCTGTGGGCTTCATTTTGCTGCTTCCACGTTACATCACCGGCATCAGGAGACTGGCTCTGCCACAGCCTTCAGCCGAGCACCTGCCCGCCCCACCGGTTGGAATTCTGAATGACGTTTGGATAGAGATAGCGGATGGTTCTGTCATTCGGATCGGACCGGAGGGGGAACCTGCTCCTCCCGATGCGGCGTCCGAGCAGGTCTGGGATGCCTCCGGGATGCTGGCCACACCGGGGCTGGTTGACCCGCACACCCACCCGGTCTTCGTGGAAACGCGGCAGGGGGAGTTTGTCCGCCGCTGCCGGGGCGAGAGCTACAGCCAGATTGCTGCGGCCGGAGGCGGCATACTGTCCAGCGTCAGAGGGGTCAGAGCCGCTTCCGAAGGGAAACTCGTCGGCTTACTTCTGGGGAGGCTCGACCGCTTCCTGGAGCTCGGCACCACCACCATTGAAGCCAAGAGCGGCTACGGCCTCACTGCTGAAGATGAACTGAAATCGCTGCGGGCGCTCAGAGCAGCCTCGGCACAGCACCCCATCGGGATCAGCCCCACCCTGCTCGCCGCCCACGTGGTGCCGCCCGAGTATCGCGATGACCCTGACCGGTATGTGGATATCGTCTGCGACCGGATCATACCTCAGGCTGCCGAGCAGGGCTTAGTTGAAGCGGTTGACCTGTTCCTTGAAGAAGGGGCATTCAACCTGTCTCAGGCGCAGCGTATCTTTGAGGCGGGCAGGCAGGCCGGGCTCGGGTTGAGGATACACGCCGACCAGTTCACCTCGAGCGGCGGCGCTGAACTGGCCGCTGAATTCGGAGCCCTCAGCGCTGACCATATGGACCGGACCGATGAAGCCGGCATCTTACATCTGGCTCGTGCGGGGGTGACGGTAGTGCTCCTGCCAGGGGCGGTGTTCTTTTTAGGGCTTGAAGATTACGCCCCGGCCAGGCGGATTATCGAACTCGGCTGCCGGATAGCCCTCTCGACCGATTTCAACCCGGGCAGCTCCCCGACACAATCCCTGCCGCTGATGATGACCCTCGGCTGCATCAAGATGGGGCTGACCCCGGCGGAGGCCCTGTGGGCTGCGACTATGGGTGGGGCGTCCGCCACCCATCGCGCGGACCGGTCAGGAACGCTGCTGCCCGGCTATGACGCCGATATCTGTCTGTGGGAGGCCGAAGACATCGACTGTATTCCTTACGCCTGTGGAGATATGATCCCCGCCGCAGTCTTCAAGAGAGGGAGGCTGGTGGCAGAACGGGGGCGCAGAGTGGAACCGGACGGCCGATGAGTCTGCCTGTGGAGAATGACACCGGAACTCTGTTCACCGACGCACCCCCGACGCCGCTCAGAAGACGGGGTGAGATCCACATCGGCACCTCCGGCTACAGCTTTCGCGACTGGCAGGGGGCGTTCTACCCCGACCGATTGCCGCGCGGGCAGTGGCTCGAATATTACGCCATACATTTCCCGGTGGTCGAGATCAATGCCACCTACTACCGCATTCCCCCGCCTTCGACCTTTGAGTCGATGGCGAGGCGGACACCGGAGCGGTTTGGATTCTGGGTTAAGCTCCCGGGGCAGGCGACCCATCAGGAAGATTATCCCCAGGTGATAATGAACAGCTTTAATGATGCTGTCCAGCCGCTGTCGGATGCCGGCAGGCTTCGGGGTGCCCTGGCTCAGTTCCCCTATTCATTCCGCCCCGATGAGAAGGCATTTGAGAAGATATCCCGGCTGCAGGACCTTCTGGACGGGGTGCCACTGGCAGTTGAGTTTCGGCGGGAGGAGTGGCTCAGCGACCGGACCTTCGCCTTTCTGTCCGAGCGGAAGCTGGTTTTCGTGACTGTGGACGCCCCCCCCCTCCCGGGGCTGCCGCCGCCTGTGGTTCGGGTGACCGGTCCGGTGGCTTACGCCCGGTTCCACGGCCGCAACGAGAGAACCTGGTTCCACTCCGAACGGGGTGACAGGTATGACTACGAATACAACACCTCAGAACTCACCGAATGGATGCCGCACATCGCCCGAATGGATGAGGAGGCGGCCGCAACCTATCTGTTTTTCAATAACTGCCATGCCGGGCAAGCCGTGAAAAACGCCCGAATGCTGCGCCAGATGCTCGGGGACCCGAATCTGACGCCCCGTTTTAACGATTTCTAATAACTGACAACGAATCCGTGCCTGAGAATAAATCCTCCACTACACAGGGCCGTCCCCCTAAGAGAGGCTTCGCCGCTGCTCTGATGACCGGCCATCATCACACCGGACAGTTCTACCAGTCGAGCCTAAACCAGCTGGTGACGACCATCATCACCAGGCTGAGCGACGGCGGTCCCCAGGCCCAGGCGCTGCTTCACCTGCCGCCTGTTATGATTCGGGAATTCCGCCAGCGGTTCCCTCAGACCAAGAACCTCGCCGAAGACCGACTGTTTATCTGCAAGTCCGCGGGTGGTAAGGGGATGAGGGTCACCTTCCGCTCCGCAGGAACCCTGCCGCAGCGTCATCCTCTTCGCAACGAACTTCTGCTGGTGACAGTCAGCGAGTCCTTATGCGCTCTGGTATCAGCCCAGCGCAGCAAAGCCGGAACTGGTGACCGGTCGAAGGACAGCCTCTGGAACGGGGTTCTCGCTTTCAGCGCAGAGGAGGTATCCCACGGCACGAGGCGGCTGAGTCAGATGATGGACAGCTCCATCCCTGAGCCCAGCCTGGCGAAAACCTGGCTGCACGATCAGGTCACCGCACTGGAGAACAGAGGTGAACCGTCAGCCCTGACTGGAATCTGGAGTGACCTCCTCGTCGATCTGGCCTTCAGTCTCGAACAGCGCTATCAGGCAAGTGAAGGGGAGCTCAAGTGGTTCCAGATAATCTCCCAGATCCAGGACGCAGTAGGCTGGGAACTCAACACCGGCAAGCTGTTCGCCGCCATCGCCCAGGTTCTTAAAACCACCATCGGTTTCCAGTATCTCGAGATACAGCTCGTCGAGTTGAGTGGCAAAAAGTATGATGTAACCGCGGTCCATCACCGCAACGATACCACCTTCGGGGGGCAGCTTTTGACCATCATCCTCAGACCTGAGCGGCGGGTGGAGATACTGCGTGGTCGTAAGCCGGTCCTGATCGACGCCACTTCCGCCGGTGAGACGCTGATGAACCCGCGTCTGATGGATTATATGGCCCTTGAATCCGGCGTAATCACCCCTCTGGTTTTCCAGCGGCGTTCCAACGGACTGCTCAAGCTGTTCTCACAGGAGCGAAGACATTTCACCCCCGATGACCTTCCCAAGATGGAGGCAATAGGGCGGATCCTGGCTCGGTCGGTCGAGAACGTCAAGG
>MWJR01000131.1 GCA_002127415.1 Calditrichaeota bacterium AABM5.125.24 | reverse complement strand
TTACCCGCGGCCTGGTAAACTCACCCTTCTCGTTCAAGGGGGCGTTGGCCTGGGCGATGATGACCTTATCCTCGTCGTCAGCAGAGAGGAACTTGATCTGTTTGCTGACTCTACCATTGCGCACCTTACGGTAAGGGGCTTCAACAAATCCAAGATCATTGATACGGGCATACGTGCACAGCGAAGAGATCAGCCCGATGTTCGGCCCCTCCGGCGTCTCTATGGGACAGAGTCTGCCGTAGTGGGTATAGTGAACGTCACGCACCTCGAAGCCGGCCCGCTCGCGTGTCAGCCCGCCGGGTCCGAGCGCCGACAGCCGCCGTTTATGGGTCAGCTCGGCAAGCGGGTTCACCTGATCCATAAACTGCGAGAGCTGGTTGGTTCCAAAGAAGGTGTTTATAACCGACGAGATGGTCCGGACGTTGACCAGGTCCTGCGGGGTGAGCTGTTCGACATCGCGGATGTTCATCCGCTCCTTGATGGTCCGGGCCATCCGTGATAAAGCTATGCTGAACTGATTTGCAAGCTGTTCCCCCACCGTGCGCACACGCCGGTTGCCGAGATGGTCTATGTCATCCGTGGTCTCCCTGCCGGCACGCAGATCAAGAACATACTTTATGATTGCGATGATGTCCTCGTTGGTCAGCAGTGTTATCTCGGTCGAAACCTTCAGATTCAGCTTGCTGTTGATACGATACCGGCCGACCATCCCCAAGTCGTAGCGTTTCTCATCAAAGAACAGACGATTGAGCAGCTTGCGAGCGGTTTCTATGTCAGGTGGGTCACCACTGCGCAGCTCCCTGTAGATGGTGGTGAACGCTTCATCCTGGTTGGTGGTGCGGTCTTTCTTAAGGGTATTGGCGATAATCGAGTAAGCGATATCCTGTTCATCTCTCCTGTCGAGGAGCACCCTTCTGAAGCCGCCTTTGCGAAGCCGCCGGAGCACGTCGGCATCGAAGGTATCTCCGGACTTTACCAACACCTCACCGGTCTTCTTGTCGATCTCATCGCGCAGGACCGTGTGTCCGAAACGGGACCTGATGGCCTTACTGCCCAGAGCCACCTCCTCGGTGTAGCCGAACAGCTCCCAGATCTGCCAATCCTGTGAGTAGTCTATACACCGCAGAAGCGTGGTGACTGGAAACCGCTTGCGACGGTCTATATAGACATAGAGGACATCGTTGATGTCGGTGGTGAACTCGATCCACGACCCGCGGAACGGGATCACCCTGGCTGAGAACAGACGTGTGCCGTTAGGATGGATGGTCTCCCCGAAGAATGCGCCAGGGGAGCGGTGAAGCTGGCTGACGATTACCCGTTCTGCGCCGTTGATTATGAACGTTCCTTCGTGGGTCATCAGCGGCAGGTTGCCGAGATATACGTCCGACTCGATGGTGTGGCTGAAGTCACTCGCCTCGGCGTAATCGTCTCGGCTGGATAACCTGAGCTTGGCCTTGAGAGGAGCTGAGTATGTCACCCCTCGTTCGCGGCACTCATCGATCGAATACTTGGATGGGGCGACATAATATTCGACAAACTCAAGGACGTGTTCCTCACGGTTGTCAAGGATGGGGAACACATTCTGGAAAACCGCCTGCAGTCCTTTGCGCTCGCGCTTGTCCGGCGGAACGTCCTTCTGGATGAACTCCTCGAATGAGCTCAACTGGACCTCGAGCAGGTCCGGCATATCGAGGACCGGCTTCGTTTTGCTGAAACTGATCCTCTGGATACTGTTTTTAGTCTTCAACCTGACTCCGCGGCATAAACCCAGAAAAAGGGATCCTTGAACCGGTAGATCCCGTCATAAACCGTTCAACTAGAGGCCTTCCTACTTCAACTCAACCTGGCCGCCGGCCTCCTCGATCTTTGCCTTGATGGCCATGGCCTCGTCTTTGGAGATCGCCTCTTTGATTGGTTTGGGCGCTTCGTCAACCAGTGCCTTGGCCTCCTTGAGACCCAGTGCGGTGATGGTGCGAACCTCCTTGATGACCTGGATCTTCTTATCGCCGCTGGAGGTCAGGATCACGGTGAACTCGGTCTTCTCCTCGGCCTCTGCCGGTGCGGCTTCAGCGTCAGCGCCGGACACAGCCCCTGCTGCAGCCACCGGTGCGGCGGCTGTGACACCGAACTTCTCCTCCAGCGCCTCTTTAAGTTCTACCAGTTCGAGAACAGTCATCTTCTCGATGGATTCAATGATTGATTGCACGGATCCTCCTGTAGGGCTAAGCCCATCTCGTTCGGTGGGGTCTGCCTCAGCCTTTATAGCCACGGCATCAACCACCGCCACGAATGAGCGCAGTATTTCATTCAAAACAAATACAAACCCGGCCAGGGGTGCAGAGACGGCGCCGACCACCATCGCCAGCAGCACCTCTCGCGGCGGGATATTCCTCAGTTCATTGACCTCCTCCGGGCCGTAGAGACGGCCTTCGAGCAGGCAGCCCTTGATAACCGGTCGCCGATGTTCCCGGATGAATGCGGCTATAATCCGGATCGGAACGATCGGGTCGTCGAAGCCGAGGCAGAACCCGGTCGGCCCGGTGAGGAATTCGCACAACTCAGCGTGTCCGAGCCGCTCGAACGCCAGCCTGGCGATGCGGTTCTTGGCAACCCGGAACGTGACCTGGCTCTTGTAGCATTCGAGCCGCAGTTTGTCGAAGTCGGTCACAGACATTCCGGTAAAATCTGCCAGCAGCACCGAGCTGGACTGCTTCAGTATCTCCTCCAGGGCCTCGGCCGCCTCGACCTTATCGGCTGCGGGTTTGGCTGCGCGTAGCATTTTATATATCTGTTATCAATAAGTGCGATTAATAATGGACAATCACTGTCGTTCCAGCGAAAGCATGTCCCAGCGAAAGCTGGGGCTGGAACCCAGTATAAAGTTTTATTCTGGATTCCCGTTTGCACGGGAATGACAATGAGATTATGCACATTTATTGTTGGAATTATTTATCTGCTGAAAACTGGCAGCTTATGCCTCAACCTGATTCCCACGAGAATCCAATCATCCAATGTTGATCGCAGTTCATCCTCACACTCCCGCAGGGTCTTTCCGAAGGCCACGACACCGATACAGGGTGGTATCCGACCTCCATAGGAGTCATCTTCAAGCTTCTCATAGGTGGCGTGACTCATGGCGCGGTCAATGTAGCTACTCAGGATAAAATCAGGACACATTGGAATACCTCATTGATAAAAACAAACTGCTCGGGCATTCGACCACCCAATAACCGTCCTCGCCTTTGTATATGACTATCTGGCGCATATTATTCTTAAGAATACTTTTGAATTATTTCCTTTAGCACATATATATCCAAATTGTCATCACCAATACTTAAAGAATATCTTCCCTGACTTCTTTTAGATAATATTGCTTCACTTCCATTATTGAATTTTTCTTTCTCTGCAACATTTCCCAAATCCCAACATACAATCTTATGTATACCTTCAAGTGGATGGTACCATTTAAATAATTTTTCTAGTGTCCAAACTAATTCGACCCATGCACAATTATGTATACCCTTAGATTCATATTCTACGGTTAAGTCAACACCTTTTTGTGATTTGTATTCTCCAATTACAAAATCAATTCCTGGATGCTCTGATGATATCATCGCCTGTAGTAGAAGAGCAGTTTCAGCTTCATTCTTTGGTTCTTTAATAGGAGCGTTTGTAATATTCTTAACGTTTAGATCTTGTCGACCCTTATATTCATTCAAGCGTTGCTTGATTGTCTTTTGCAGTTCTCTTCTTTTTTCTTCTTCTTTTTCTTCTTGTTTTAGTTTTTTCTTATCAGCCTCCTCACGTTTTTTTTACGTTGAAATAATCAACTGTATTTTCATCATCTTTTATTGTATTTAAGAAATCCTTAATACCTTTGATAGCTAAATCGTACTCTTCTTGATCTAATCTAACATTATTTCTATTGGCAGTTAAATCAAACTGTTGACAATTTGCAAACATTAACAAGTTTCTATAGAAATATTGACCTTTAAAAACATCCTCAATTATTCTATTATTGCGCTGAACTTTAATATAATCTTTACATAGCCAAAGACCCATCATATCATATGTGTGAGACACAATATCTCTTCTCGATTCTCCAAGAATTGCTCCAATGATTTCTACCTCAACCTTATCGTTATTATCATTTAAACCACAAAATACAGTTTCTGGCCCAAACATTTTGCAATAATTGTCACTCCCTTCATCCAAATTTAAACTCTCATTTGGAAAACTAAATCCCGATGAAATTGTCACTAGAGTCTTCCCAGTTGGTTTCAAATGAATATTCATTTTTCTTTGATTATCAAAATAATGACCAAATGACCCGCCAACAGTATACCATATTATATATTCAATTATTTCATCAGCTGTTGAAAAATCTTTTTGTTTACCTTCAAAAGAATCGATAATAATTATCGTTCCTTTTCCAAGCTCTAAATCCTTCTCATATCCATAAGTTGGGATAATTCCCTTATTTAAAGATTCCCATGGTGGCATTTCGGTTTGTGCATGAATATGTTCTCCACTTTTCCATGTATCAACTTCAATTCCTTTGCTTTTATAATAAATCTTCGTTCCATGTCCCTTTGTTCCTATGGAACCGTATGGTTTGTTTGAATCACCTAAATTAAAAAAATCTTCTAATTCACTTGTATCAATACCTTTTGTATCAATACCTTCACGCTTTGAATCACTCATTCCATCACCATTGTCAGAAATTTTAATCATTAATTTCTTTCTTCTAGTACCTGGTATTCTAATAAGATCAAATTCAAGAGAAACTTCAGTTGCATTAGCGTCCCATGAGTTACTCAACGCTTCTCTAATTATCTCTTTAGGGTCTTTGAAGTCTTTTGCTATCTCCAAGAACTCTTTCGCTTCGTTGACTCGTGGTCTTATTCCCGTTGGCATTATTCTCCTTATACTTGAGATTCATAAGAGATTAATTATTTCCCTCACCTCACCCACGCCAGGGCACTCTGCCGGCTGACCTGATTACCTTTACCATTATAGGAGTTTTAAAAATGTATCCAATTCCAACCGAGCTTGTTTTAAGATCTGAGCCAATGTCGTTCGCTTGACTGGACGATGAGCTGGAACCGTTATCTTCAATAACTCCAATCCGAACCGCTTCTGTAATCTGATATGACTCCCACGTTGTCTCACAACTACCCAACCATCACGCTGTAAGGCTTTTATAATCTGAACATATGGCAGACTGGGAACTTTGGTCACAACTCAATCTCTTTAACCAGCACCTTCTTATCGCTGATCAAATCATCATCCACAGGCTCAAGATAAAGCTCTATGGCCTCCTGTATGTTAACCAATGCCTCTTCCATCGTGTCTCCTTCGCTGATGCAACCGGGAAGCGACGGCACATAAACAGTGTATCCCCCCTCATCACTGTCCTCGAAGATGATCTTCAGCTTCATACAATACCTCTTACCTCACCGCCGACATTGCGCTGGCTCGGCTGATGCGAACACCCGGCCCCATTGTGCTGGAGATGGTGATGCGTTTGAAATACTGACCCTTGGCTGCCGCGGGACGCAGCCGCTGGATTGTGACCAACAGGCTCTTGACGTTATCCATGAGCTTGGCCTGGTCGAACGAAGCCTTGCCTACCGGCAGATGGAGGATGCCGTATTTGTCAACCCTGAACGCCAACCGTCCAGCCTTGACCTCCTCAACGGTCTTTTTAATGTCGGCGGTCACTGTGCCGGTCTTGGGGTTGGGCATCAGGCCACGGGGGCCCAGTATCCTCCCGACCTTGCCAACCTGTGGCATCACATCGGGGGTGGCAAGCACTGCATCCACCTCCAGCCAGCCACCCTTGATCTTCTCGATGAACTCATCCAGCCCCGCGTGGTCGGCGCCGGTCTCGAGCGCCTCCTTAACCCGATCCTCCCTGCACAGGACCAACACCCTCACCACCCTGCCGACCCCGTGCGGCAGGGTTACGCTGCTGCGGATCATCTGGTCGGCCCGACGGGGGTCAATCCCCAGATTTATCGATATCTCGACCGTCTCATCGAACTTGGCCGAAGCCAGCTCCTTGACCCTGGAGATGGCCTGGTCGAGCTCGTATTCGGTCCCCCCATCGAGTTTGGCCGCATTCTCACGGTATCGCTTGCTGTGCTTCATCACTACTCACCCCTCGACCGTGATGCCCATATTACGGGCTGTTCCCTCGATAATATGCTCAGCCGCCTCGATTGTGTGAGCGTTCAGGTCGGGCATCTTTATCTTGGCGATTTCAGTGAGCTTCGCGCGGGTGACCTTGCCGACATTGACGCGGTTGGGCTCGGCCGACCCCTTCTCCTGGCCGCAGGCTTTTCGCAGCAGCACCGCCGCCGGTGGGGTCTTGACCAGGAAGCTGAACGATTTATCCCGATAAACGGTGATCACCACCGGGAAAATCATCCCCATTTGATCCTGTGTGCGGGCATTGAAGGCCTTGCAGAACTCCATAATGTTGACGCCGCGCTGGCCGAGCGCCGGTCCGACCGGCGGCGACGGGTTGGCCTGACCGCCCGGTATCTGCAATTTTATATAGCCGGCTATCTTCTTTGACCTGACCGCCATCCTAAACTCCTGACGCCCGAATCGGGCTGATGAATGTCCACTTTGTAATAGAGTAACCCCCTGCATATCCGGCCTGCGCTGTTGCCGGAACGCCGGGGCTCACACCGATAAACTACCTGACGGTTGAAACGAGAAATCGCCTGCAAATGGACACCGGAGGCTCCACCGGATTTACTGAGTGATATCGGTGGTGATCTGGAGGAAATCGACCTCAACCGGGGTCGAACGACCAAAGATGGAAACCAGCACCTTCAGTTTTCTCTTCTCGTGGTTGATCTCCTTGACCGATCCGATGAAATCCTTGAACGGACCGTCGTTGATCTTGACCTTATCGTCCACCTGGAACTGGATGTCAATCGTAACCTGACCGCGCCTCTCCTCGACGCGACCCAGGATCCTGTCAATCTCCTCCCTCCTCAGTGGCTGGGGGTCCTGGGGATTGCCGGCGAAGCCGATGACATTCGGAGCCCCCACTACCATATATCGGATGTCAGGCTCAAGGCTCATCTCAATCAACAGGTACCCGGGAAAGAAGACCCTTTTCTTGTCCCGCCTCTTCCCGTCCCGCATCTCGATGACGGTCTCAGTCGGGATAAGCACATCACCCATACGGTCCTGGAACTCAGGGCGCTTAATCTGCTGCTCAAGATAGCTCTTCACCAGCTCTTCCTTGCCGGTGAAGACCCGTAGCACATACCACTGTTTATCCTTGCCCACTTTCGGAATCTCACCTTGAGCCAATATAAGTCCTGACTTTTACCTCCCTGTCCCCGGTCACTAAAAGATTACCTTGAGGATGTTATTGAGTATAAAGTCTATTACGAACACGAACAGCGCCAGGAGCAGCGACAGAACGACGACAATCGTAGCGCTCCCCCTCAGCTCTACGCGGGAGGGCCAGATGACCTTTCCGGTCTCCTGGCGAACCTCACCCAGATACTTAACTACCTTACCGATCACCTCTCATCCCCTGCTGCTGCAGGTCTGGAGGGACTCGAACCCCCAACCCCCGGTTTTGGAGACCGGTGCTCTAACCATTGAGCTACAGACCTTAGGGCCATCTATCGAGTCTCCTTGTGCAAGGTGTGTCGGTTGCAGAACGGGCAGTATTTCTTATACTCCACCCGCCCGGTCTGCTTGCGCCGGTTCTTGGTGGTTGTGTAGTTGCGGCGCTTGCACTCGCCGCAGGCCAGGACAATTATGTCACGCACTTATCACGTCACCTTATGTTCGATCGAAGCAATAAATCACCTTGCTTGATCATACCTCCGAGCCCAAGAACGATCTTTCTCCTCCATTACAATCAGGCTAATCAGATCCACTTTGACTGTCACATTACCCTCAAGCAGATCAATCGGATGATTTAATCGACTCAATTACAAAATGACTTAAAATCAGATATGCGGTCAAATGGTTTGTCGCAAGATTCCCGAAATGCCTGAAAGGATATGGTCGAGTCCACTCAGTTCTTACCGGAGTTAAACCAGCTCTATGAATCAGTTTCTTCCAGGTGCCTGAATTCTGGTGCCTTGGCCAATAGATATTACGTGCAAAAGGAGACACTAACCCCAAATCACCGAAAAAGTTATTCTTGGCAGCGTCAGAAACGATTAAACGCCCCTTGTCTTTGAGAAATCCCGATAGCTGCCGAAAAATATCCACGTAACGTTTCTCAGCCGCCGGATCATGCCCTATCTTTGCACATGCCTCTTCATCAATATGGTCGATCACATTATATAAAAGAACAAAATCAGACTGGTTCCGCTCACTTGGCGGCAAATCTTCAAATCTACAACGTAATAGTTGAATCCTGTCGCTACAGTTCAGAGTAGATATTGCCCTTTCAAAAACAGATCCTGAACCAGAAGCGCTGCCTGAAACTTCAGGTTCTACCCCCAAACATCTCCTCGCTCCTTTCGACCAACACCATAGTAAAAAAGGCCCTCTCCCACAACCTATCTCCAGCACACTTTTATCGTGAAAATCTTCCGTGCCAAATAGCTGTCGAGCCCGGTGATTTAGTCGAGGCCATCGCGAATATAATCCTAATTGACGAACTAATTCATCGTTTAGTTCGCCGAAACTCATCACTACCCCCATATGATACTACAATTACGCACACCCCGACAGCCAGCATTTACTCGATCACCTTAGTCACCATCCCGGCACCGACGGTGCGGCCGCCCTCGCGAA
>MWJR01000135.1 GCA_002127415.1 Calditrichaeota bacterium AABM5.125.24 | reverse complement strand
TGCTTTTCGCACATGTCACTCCCGCTAAAACGGGAGGTGTGGCGTGGCGGGCTTGTCCCGCCACGCTTATCCTAAAACTGTAATGGGTATTGCTTAATCGAGTGGCGATATGATCTCCATGTTTGGGTTAGTGGTATCAAGTGACCTTGTTTTGAGAACTGATACCGGGTTCTACTTGTTTTGTATTGATGAAATCTCATCAAGGCAGGATGGACATCCTGAGGTGGGCGATGTTAGTGTTGTGGGAATAGGTTCATTCTACTGCGATACAAAGGGGTAAGTCGGATGCGCTTTCGGACGTTGAAGACAGAGTTGGTCTATTTGGGGGCTTATAAAACCTGCCCGGACGCCAAACAATCTATCTTTGATTACTTGGAGGTGTTGGACAATCGGCAGCGTCGTCATTCGAGCCTGGGCTGTCTCGCCCCGGCTGAATTCGAAAACATCAATAATGCCAAGGTTGCTAAACTCCGTATCCATAAAATCGGGAAACATCAAACACCATAAGGTCAGTAATTACAAAGTATTGACGAGCAAGGATCAATTCGGGGGCGGCTTAACCAGGCCGTCCGTTCTCCTAACCGGCGATTTCTTCTGAAAATTCTCGACGCTAACCCTTGGCAACGGTCTTGAGATGCATTATATTGGCAACAGATGCTGACTACGAAGTGACTTGACAATCGTCCGGGCGTCCGGAGCAGGCGCCTGAGTGAGTATGAATATCAGGTAAGTAACAGGCTTTGATCCTTAAGAGTGGGAGCTTCAGTGGATTATTGTAGTCGTTACGCAGTAAGACGTTCAAGAGAAATGGGAGCAGTTCATGGGAGTTTAGCGCCTCGCCGGTGGAGTATATGCTGGCGGGGCGTTTTGTTTTTGGGGAAAACGATGTCTAAAGAACTATCTGGAGCAATTTTAAGTATCCTCCTGGTGACGGGCGTGGCGTCAGCCCAAGATTTCGAGCCTGAACTGATAATGAGGATTAATAGATTCAGTGATGAAATTACACTTAACAGCTTCTATGCTCTTGGGGATCAGAATGACGATGGATTCGATGACTTTATAATTGATTATGCTTACCACCCTGGTGGACGAGGATGGGGAGCTGAACTTTATTCGGGAGGCAGTCCGATAGATACGATACCAAGTGTTACTTTTTTGTACCCTAACATAAATTTTCGAATAAATGAAGTACTTGGAGATATCAATGGAGATGAATATAATGACTTTATTGCAACAATACAATACTTTGATAACAATTATTATGAATTTGATCATTACAAAGTTTTTCTCGGTGGAGATCTTGATACTGCAGCAGATATCAGAATACCTGGTGATTTTTTAATAGATAATAGCTATACTAAATTTAAAGGCATAGGCGATATGAATAATGACGGTTATGACGACTTTGCCGCGCAGAATTGCAGACGTATATTCTTGTTTCTCGGTGGAGAGAATCCTGATTTTGAGCCCGAAGTAGAATTAAGCGGTGATTATGAGAATAATGTCCTCGGAGCTATAGCCAGCGGTAAGGACATCAATAATGACGGGTTTGATGACTTTATTATGACTGCTGGTGGTAGGTTCGATATGGACTCTGTATATGTGTTTTTTGGTGGTGAAGAACTGCCTGAGGAGCCGGCTATAAGATTAATCAATTGGATGCGTTACGATATAAAACTATCAGATGATCTGAACGGCGACGGATATGTGGACATTATCGGCAGGGTTGATCATTACAATTGGACTGTAACTTTTGGGGGAGAAGATATCCAGCCTGAGGTTGATCTGGTTCTTGAAAGCGGAGTGTTAGCAGGTAAATCTATAACCTCGCCCGGTGATTTGAATGGAGACGGCTTCGCCGACGTGCTGGCAGGAAATCATGGAGATGCAACCTATGAGATTTTGATCTATTTCGGCGGACGCAGGATGGACGGCGAAGTAGATTTCTACTTAAACGGCTGGTTTCAGCGAGAATTTGAGACAGCCGGTAAAGAGGTTTACCGATGTGGTGATCTGACCGGAGATGGCATAAATGATTTCGCATTTTACGGATATCATATTACTTTCAATCCATTTGGGTCAATTTGGATAATGTCGGCCGATGAGAATTATGGATCGGTCGATTGGGAGCATCATAATATAGTCAGAGGCTTCGAAGTCCTGCCTGCCTTCCCGAACCCATTCAATTCATCCACCTTAATTAATGTTGAACTCCCTGCACTCGGTCTCCTCGAAATAAAAGTATATGATATTCGGGGTAGAGTAGTATATGAGAATCTTGAATACCAGCCATGTGCAGGTCATTACATCAGCGCATTAGACCTCAGCCGCTGTGGTAGTGGTATATATTTTCTTTCAATATATTACAGGCAAGCAGTACTAAATCGAAAGCTCGTTCTAATCAAATAATCATTATTGGATCCTTCAAAAACTTAAAAGCTGGAGGCTAAAATGGAACGTTTTATGAATCGGCTATCCATGAAATCCGGAATAGCTGCTTTTCTATTGGCATTGGTGATGTCTTTACCCTGTAAAGTTGAAGCAGTCATCGTTATCAATGGAATGCATGGTCAAGGGGAAGAAATGGGATGGCTCGACATCGAAAACAACCCATGGAATCCCGAAGAACCAATAGTGATAGTAGGTACTATTACCGCCGAAGACGACCAAGTAATAAACGAAATTGTGACTATTGGCGAGGAAGAAGGCAGAGATGGCTGTTTTACGATCAATATCGACGATGGTAATGATGATATTACGGATAATGCGGATATAGTATTCCAGGATGTCTTAGTCGAAAACGGCAGACTTAACATTACGATTGGATCCGCTAGATTCAATAAAGTCACAATTGATCATTATGACGGAGACAATCCTACGCTTAATATTGAGAGTGATGGTGTCTTATTCATCAATGAAGATGATGATAATCAACCAGGAGAAGAGGAATTTGTACTCATAGCGGGGGCTGTATCGATAGAAGGTAGATTACAGATAGAAATGGATAATAATGACATTTTAGAATTATCAGGACCTTGGGTTGGTGGTGAAGACACAAAAATGGAAATCTTCGGTGAAGTTATAGCGGGGCATCTTGTTCTTGAAGGACCTAATTTATTTATTATAGGGGGAGACTCCAATTTGGAAATTGGTATGGTGGAACAAAATGGATATGGTCCATTAACCATTAACGGAGGTACTATACACTGTCTTGGAGATTATAACAACGGCGAACCTGGTGTAAGTTATGGTGGCAATATAGTTCTAAACAGTGGTACTTTCGAAGTTGATGGCACAATGACATTTCCTGGTGAACATCATGGTGCCATTTCCCAATATTTTGAAATTCGAGGAGAAAACTCCAATTTAGATATTGAAAATGACGGATTAATTGAAGTACTTGAAATGAGAAGTGGTTCTTCAGCTAATATAAGATTTGGAGGTATCTGTAACATGTGGTGGCTTGCATTAGACGCCTCTTCATCATTAGTTCTAACCTGTGAATCCGACTTTAATACAATTTCATTATTTATGGAAGAAGGAGAAGGCGAAGATCGAAGCCATTCTTGCTAGGGGTGAAAACCCGAAGCAATTGGTGCAGCGCCCGAAGGGTTTAATCCTGTCGGACCTCATGTCCAGGGATACGGAATGGTGCGCCTCCAGGAAAAGACCAAGAACTGTCGAGATAAACACTCAGGCGCTCAGGAAGTTGATAGAATGTGCGGGAGACAAGCCGCTCGATAACGTTGATCGTAGTCTGGTCGAGCGGTTCCTGATCCGCCTTCGGGATGACCTCCTCTACAGCGACACCAGCATCAACATGTACCTCCGGCAGCTAAAGGCCATCTTCCAGCGTGCCGTAGATGAACACGGTCTGCTAGCAGAACACCCTTTTCGCACGGTCAAGCCGTTTGCAAAGAGCAGACAAACCAAGAAGGCGACCTTCCTCGAAGTGGAGCAGATACACCTGATCCTAGACAGCCTTGAGGACATCCACGTCCGGAGGCTGCTACAATTCTACCTGTGGACCGGTTGCCGTCGGACTGAAGCCACCGACTTGACTTGGGACGACATAGACTGGCAGAACCAGCAGATCCACCTGGGGCAACCTAACAGCCAGACCAAGCTGCGGCGTCCATTCCCCTTGACTGACAGGCTTAGAGGATTATTGGAGGAATTGAAAGAGGACGGCAACGGCAGCAATTGGATCTTCTGGCGGTTCGCTACCGATCCAAGGAGGGCATCGAAGATAATGAGGATCATCAGGGAACGCGTCAATGAACTGCCGGACAACCTGACCTTGCATACCCTGCGGCACACCTTTGCCTCACAGCTGGTGATGGCAGGTGTTGACTTGGCGACGGTAGCTTCCCTGATGGGCCATTCGACAACCCAGGTCACCGAAATGTATGCCCACCTTCAACCAGGCCACAAGCGAGCCGCGGCAGATAGGTTACCTTACTGAAACGACCCTATGCCTCGAAGCAGGGGGTCATCCTCCTGGATTTATGGGAACAATATGGGAACGTTTTATGTCTACAAAGAACGTCAATGATTAACCAAGAATAACCATGATTAACATCGTAATGTCTTGTGAGAGCAGGACATTGCTCTACAAACCCTTTGTTGAAAAGAGCTGGCAAACCCCCTTAAATCCTGCTTTGGGAGCAGGGGGTCGCTGGTTCAAATCCAGTCGCCCCGACCAACCAGACCAATATGTAAGCCTGCTTACCGGCACAATCAATGCGAGGTTCATCGGGAGGTAAGTATCACAGAAATCCCACCTTAAAGGACAACCTGACCCAACAATCCCTCCTGGCCGTGAAGAGGCATCGACCGATAAGGTGACGACCGGGTGATATTAAAGGGTGCAACCTCTTGATAATATGAGTCGAGGCATTTATATTGTTGTTTTAGACTATGGCAATTGCCTGACTGAGGCTCAAATTACCCGTCAATATATCTCTGTTGAGTAGATTTCCGCACAGCAGACCAGCGGCTCACCATCAATCCGGAGAATGAGATGAAACGGATCCCTTTTATCCTGATTTTCGCCTTCACCGCGCTGTTTATCGGCTGTGGTGAAGATGAAGGTCCCACCGCGCCGCCCATATCCGCACCCAGCCACCTGTCAGCGACAGTGCTGTCCCACGATCAGGTCCAGCTCCACTGGGCGGATAACAGCCTGAACGAAAGCGGCTTCAACATCGAACGCGCCCCCGGTGGCACCACCAGTTGGGCTCGCATCGGTTCAGTGGGCTATGATACAACCGCATTCATCGACCAGAGCCTCAGCGAAGGCACCAAATACCGTTACCAAGTCAAGGCTTTTCGCTCAGACGGCGAGTCGGATCCCACTGAATTCGTCGAGGTGCGCACCCCTTCCATTGCACCGACCGATCTCACCGCCGAACAGGACCAGGACAACCTCCTGCAGATCAACCTGAGCTGGAATGACATTTCAGGGGTTGAAACCGGCTACGAGATTCAGCGCAAATACGGCCGTGACTTCGAGACCATAGACACCCTGGATGCCGATGCCACCTCTTACCAGGACGAAGGGCTGGTCCCCAACGTCGCCTACCAATACCGCGTTGGAGCGATGCTCGATTCGGTCACCCACGACTCATCGTGGTCCAACGAGGCCAGCGCTATTACGGCAGTCCTGACCCCAAATCCACCAAGCAATCTGGAAGCGACCACCTCACACATAAACCCCAATCAGGTCAGGCTGGACTGGCTGGACAACTCCAGCAACGAAACGGGCTTCGTAATCCAGCGGTGCATCCCCCAGGAGGTCGATTGGGCCATTATTGACTCGGTAGGTGCCAACCGCTTCAACTACACCGACTATGGGTTGGAGACCGAGACCACTTACAACTACCGCATCTACGCCTACAACGAGCACGGCGCCTCAACCTGTTCCAACGTGGCCGAGGCGACCACGCCGGAGGGACCCCCAATCGCCCCGACCAACCTGAGGACCGATACCCTGCAGCTGGCTTACAACCGGGTGGTGCTCATCTGGGATGACAACTCCGACGATGAACTGTGGTTCAACATCCAACGCCGGGTGGAGCCTAACCGCTGGGAAGACCTCGACCAGGTTGACGCTGATATTGTCACTTACATCGACAACAGTGTCGCCCAGAGCACTACCTATCAATACCGTGTCAACGCCGAGAACAATGTGGACGCCTCCGAGTGGTCGAATATCCTGGCGGTTACAACCCCCCCGGGGCCTCCCAGCCCACCCCGCGACCTGCAGGCTGAAGCAATGGGTCTCGACCGGATCAGGCTTACCTGGCGGGACGTTTCGGGCAACGAGGATAACTT
The DNA here is from genome assembly GCA_002127415.1 of Calditrichaeota bacterium AABM5.125.24. GTDB lineage: Bacteria > Electryoneota > AABM5-125-24 > Hatepunaeales > Hatepunaeaceae > AABM5-125-24. The sequence continues at coordinate 2,537 of MWJR01000135.1, read as the reverse complement.
CCTCATCGAGCGCAAGGCCGAGGGGGAGGACGAGTTCTTCGAACACGCCCTGACCGAAGAAAATTCAATGTATTATCTCGACACCGGACTGGAAGCGGAGACCTGGTATGCGTATCGTGTCCGGGCCATCAACGTCGAGTTCACCTCAGACCCGTCCGACGCGGACAGCGCCCAGACCTGGTCGCTGACCGTGTTTGTAGACGACTTTGAATCAGACCCGCTTGACCAGCCTCCGGATGACCCGGCTTGGCGAACCATGGAAGTTGGCAACTCATGGATTCAGGTATCAGGTCAGATGTCACACGGCAGCACGAAAAGCGTTCGCCTCCACGATGAGATCGAAACAAATTCGTGGTGCCGTCTGACGCTCAATCATAGACAGACTCAGCGTGCCGTAGCGTCTTGCTGGTTGTACATTCCAGCCAACAGTTACCTCGGTGTATGGGGGGCTGATAATGCACCCAACAATGTAGTAACCTTCCAGATTCAGTTCAATCGAGACAACACTTTCTTCGTCCGAAATGGTCCAGGCCCGTTCTTAGAGTTGGGCGGGGATAGTTATCCGATTGACCAGTGGTTCCACCTTGAAATCTTCTACGACACCGAGACAAGTCAGTATGACGTTGCATTTAGTGGGGTCACAGTGGTTGAGGATCGTAATTTCCAAGTGGCAGATCACCGACCGGAGGTTATGCTTATCTTCACAACGTTCACAGGAGATGCCTCGTTACTTGATGGATATATGGATGACGTGTCTGTAACCATACTTACCGATGAAGAAGAATCATTAGGACCATTTACCGAAATGCCCTATGATGAAGTGGAAGGTGCTATCAGGATTACAGACACCCCTGTTATTCTTCAGGCTAAGTAGTTTATCTTCGCATTGAGTAAAGACTTTGTAAAAATCCTGATCGCCAACCGGGGTGAGATCGCGGTTCGGGTGATGCGCACCTGCCGCGAGATGGGGATCACGACGGCGGCGGTCTATTCCGACGCCGATCGCACCGCGCCGCATGTGCTGATGGCTGACGAGGCCTATCACATCGGGGGCTCACCGGCGCGGGAGAGCTACCTGGACGGCGCCAGGATAATCGAAGTGGCACTGAAGTGCGGCGCGGAAGCCATCCACCCGGGCTACGGATTCCTGGCGGAGAACGGCGACTTCGCCGAGACAGTAGAAGCGGCCGGGCTGGTCTTTATCGGACCCCCGGCCGCTGCCATCAGGGCTATGGGCTCCAAGACCGAGGCCCGACGGATTATGTCCGAGGCGGGCGTGCCGGTGGTGCCGGGGGACCGGTCGGTGCTCTCGGGCCGGAAAGCGGCGCTGGCCTCGGCCGAGCGGATCGGCTATCCTGTCCTGGTCAAGGCTGCCAATGGTGGCGGCGGCAAGGGGATGCGGGTCGTCAAATCACCCGACGAGCTGCCCGCAGCCTTCGACGCCTGCCATCGCGAGGCGCTGTCGGCCTTCGGCGACGGGGAGCTCTACCTGGAGCAGTTCATCGAGGGGCCGCGTCACGTCGAGCTTCAAGTCCTGGCCGACAGGTCCGGCAACTGCATCCACCTGTTCGAACGGGAGTGCTCCATCCAGCGCCGCCACCAGAAGGTGATCGAGGAGGCCCCCGCACCGGCCCTCGACAGTCGTCCAGAGCTGCGCGAAGAGATGGGGAAGGCCGCAGTCGCCGCAGCCAGGGCCTGCGGCTATGTGAACGCCGGCACGGTCGAATTCCTGTTCGACCCCCGGGCGGGCGAGTTCTACTTCCTGGAGATGAACACCCGGCTGCAGGTCGAGCATCCGGTGACCGAGATGGTGACCGGCATCGACCTGGTTCGAGAGCAGATCCTGATCGCCGGGGGTGAGCCGCTGCAGCTTCAGCAGGAGGAGATCCGGCACCGGGGTCACGCCATCGAGTGCCGCATCTACGCCGAGGATCCCGCTTCGGGTTTCCTGCCAGATGCCGGCGTCATCAGGAGCATAATGCGCCCGTCCGGCCCCTGGGTGCGCATCGACTCCGGGGTCGATGTGGGCAGCGAGGTCGGCGTCCATTACGACCCCCTGGTCGCCAAGCTGATTGTGTGGGGTCACGACCGCCCGGCGGCCATCAGCCGGATGCACCGCGCCCTGGGCGAATACCGGATCAGCGGCTTCAAGACCACCATACCGTTCACACGCTGGGTGATGGAGCAGCCCCGCTACCGTTCGGGCGACTTCGACACCCGCTTCATCGACCAGGAGTTCACACCCGAGGCGCTGACGGAACCGGGGGAGGAGCTTGTGAATGCGGTGGCGATTACGGCGGCACTGTGGGAGCGGGAGAGAAGGGCCACCGCCCAGCCGAACAGCGCCGCTGCCCAGCCCTCATCCAACGGCATGGTCAACAACTGGAAGCGAGCCGGCAGGGAACGGGCGATGAGGTGAGTAAGAAACCCGGGTTGCAAGCAACCCGGGCCACTCAACGATTATAGCGATTCTCGAATGTTTTTTCAAGTGTAGAATAAATAAATAGATAAACAGTTGCATGGTGACTTATTTATTT
>MWJR01000152.1 GCA_002127415.1 Calditrichaeota bacterium AABM5.125.24 | reverse complement strand
CTTGAGGCAGAATGAAGCATAGAGCGAGGTGATAGGTTGTTCAAAGACTTAATGACAGGCGTCTCCGGCATTCGGGGGATTGTGGGGGAGGGGATGACACCTGAGGTATCGATGCTCTGGTCGGGGGCGTTCGGAACCTGGGTCGGAGGCGGCAAGGTCGTCGTGGGACGGGATTCGAGACCCTCCGGGGAGATGCTGGAGCTTGCGGTCAAGGCTGGGTTGATGGCGGCCGGATGCGACGTGGATGATGTGGGTATGATGCCTACCCCCGTGATAGCGCTTGCGGTCGAGAGACGCGGCGCTGCCGGTGGGATTGTCATCACCGCAAGTCATAATCCACAGGACTGGAACGCACTCAAGTTCATTCGTCCTGACGGTCGGATGCTTACCGCACAGGACTTCATCGACCTGGAACAGATCGTGTCCGAAGGGCCGTTGCGCAGCGTCAGATGGGACAGCATCGGCACACTGAACAGATGGGACAGCGCTGATATAACTTATGTCACCGCCGTCACCGGTATGAGGATACTTGAGCTCGATAAATTGGAGCGTAAACAGTTCAAGGTAGCGTTGGACTGCATCAACGGCGCCGGCAGCTTCCTTTACCCGGATCTCCTGGAGGCGCTGGGCTGTCAAGTGGTTTCCATCAACGCCGACGGTTCAGGATTATTCCCGCATCCACCGGAGCCGCTGCCTGAGAACCTGACCGATCTCAGCCGGACGGTGGTGCAGGAGCGCTGCGCCGTCGGATTTGCAGTCGATCCGGACGGGGACAGGCTGGCAGCCGTCGATAGTGAAGGGAACCCGATCGGTGAAGAGGCCACCCTGGGATTGGCTGTGCGGGCGGTGCTCGAGAAACAGCCCGGCCCGGTGGTGGTCAACAGCCTGACCTCGCAGCTTATTGATGACATCGCCGCGGAGTTCGGGGTCGAATGCCATCGCACCCGCGTCGGCGAGGCCAACGTGGCCAGCAGTATGAAGGAGCTGGGAGCGGTAATCGGAGGTGAGGGGAACGGCGGGGTCATCTTCCCGGAGCTTCACCTTGTTCGCGACGCCGGGGTGGGAATGGCTCTGATCCTCAACCGACTGGCGGCTGAAAAAAAGGGGCTGCGAGAGCTGAGAGACCAGATGCCGACCTATCGAATGCTCAAGGCCGCCTATCAACTCGGGGAAAACGATCCTGATGACCTGATCAAAGCTGTAGCCGACAACTTCGATCACGATCAGCTATCCCACATCGACGGGCTGAGGATTACCCACCCCGACGGCTGGGTGCATCTGCGTCCATCCAACACCGAGCCGATCCTGAGGGTATATGCCGAGTCCAGGGATGAGGATAACACCAGAAGGATGTTGGACGAAGTGATGGAACAACTGAAGCAGGTCTCAGGGGTTAATCAATCCTAAGATGAAGAGAGCGTCTTCATCCGGCATCCACCTGATTCAGAATGACAATACAGGTCTAAAATAAGGACTTTTCAAATGGGCCAGAACCTTGTCTACAAGATACTTGGAGAGCACCTGGTGGAGGGGGAACTATCTGTCGGTAAAGAGATCGGCATCCGCATCGACCAGACCTTGACCCAGGATGCGACCGGCACAATGGCCTTCCTGCAGTTTGAGGCCATCGGCATCGACCGGGTTCGCACCAGGAGGTCGGTCAGCTATGTGGATCATAATACCCTGCAGACCAGCTTCGAGAACCCCGATGATCACCGCTACCTGCAGAGCGTGGCGGCTCGGTATGGGGTCTATTTCTCCCGGCCGGGCAACGGTATCTGTCACCAGGTTCACCTGGAGCGGTTTGCTGAGCCGGGACTGACCCTGCTCGGTTCCGACAGTCACACGCCGACCGGCGGGGGAATGGGTATGATAGCCATCGGCGCCGGTGGGCTCGACGTAGCGGTGGCGATGGGGGGCGGGGCCTACTACCTGAACGTGCCGAAGGTGATGAAGGTTAACCTGACCGGCAGGCTCGACCCCTGGGTAACCGCCAAGGACGTCATCCTGGAGATGCTGCGGAGGCTGACCGTCAAGGGGGGTGTCGGCTGGATCGTCGAGTATGGCGGGCCGGGAGTGGCAACCCTGACCGTTCCCGAACGCGCCACCGTTACCAATATGGGCGCTGAACTGGGAGTTACAACCTCGGTCTTTCCTGCGGACGAGCAGACCCGTCATTACCTCATCGCGCAGGGTCGCGGCGATGTCTGGCGTGAGTTGGTTCCTGACCCAGATGCAGAATACGACCAGGTCATTGATATCGATCTTGGCGAGCTTGAGCCACTGATCGCACAGCCGTCGATGCCCGACCGGGTTGTTCCGGTTCGTGCGCTCGAGGGGCTCAAGGTCGATCAGGTCTGTATCGGCTCCTGCACCAATTCATCCTATATGGACCTTAAGCGCACCGCTGGAATCCTCAAGGGTAAGACCGTTCACCCGCGGGTGAGTATGACCTTGAGCCCGGGCTCGAAGCAGGTATTTGAGATGATAGCCCGAGAAGGTGACCTGGCCGACATCATCGCAGCGGGGGCTCGCATCCTCGAGTCGGCCTGCGGTCCCTGTATCGGAATGGGTCAGGCGCCGGCCACCGGAGCCATCTCACTCAGGACCTTCAACCGCAACTTCGCCGGCCGCAGCGGTAACCGCGACGACAAGGTCTATCTCTGCAGCCCGGAGGTGGCGGCTGTTGCAGCCATCACCGGAGAACTTACCGACCCCAGGAAGTTCGGGGATCATCCCCCGGTCGAGTTCCCCGAACGCTTTATCATCAACGACGATATGATCATCACACCGCCTGAAGAGGGCAGCGAGGTGGAGATTATCCGTGGCCCCAACATCAAGCCGGTGCCGACAAAAGACCCGCTTCCCGACGCCTTCGAGGGTGAACTGCTTCTCAAGGTGGGCGATAACATCACCACCGATCACATTATGCCGGCCGGCGCGAAGATACTTCCGCTGCGCTCGAACATCCCAGCCATTTCGGATCACGTCTTCGTAAGTGTGGACGAGACCTTCCCGAGTCGTGCCAGGGCTGCAGGGGGCGGTTTTGTGGTCGGCGGGGTCAATTACGGCCAGGGCTCATCTCGCGAACACGCCGCACTTGCCCCGATGTATCTGGGGGTGAAGGCAGTTATTGTCAAGAACTTCGCCCGCATACATTACGCCAATCTCATCAACTTCGGCATCGTGCCGCTCGAGCTATCCGATCCAGCCGATTACGACCGCCTGAACCAGGGGGATAGGCTGAAGGTATCAGGGCTGCTCGATGGCCTCGAGCGCGGCGAAGTCGAGCTTGAAAACCTGACCAGCGGCGTTAAGTTCAAGCTCGTCGCCAGGCTCACCACGAGGCAGGTCAAGATACTCAAGGCGGGAGGGCTGCTTCCATTCACACGTGGCAGATGAAAGGCAAGATCTGGGAATATAACCCATTTGTTACTCCGACCATTTTATAGTAGACATTCTCTTGTTTTCCCCCCTGCTATCGCAGAGCCTGTCCCCGCGAAAGCGGGGAGAGGGAGTAAGGGGGGGTGATTGTTTGTCCGGAATATTGTCCCTAACCATCCGGCAGCTGCCGGATCGGGCTTGGGGACAGCCCCGACTACAACAAGAAAATCATTACTTGGTTAGAACTCTCCAAATTTTTAATTTCTAATTCTGTAAGAGGAGTGGCTCAATGAAGCGCGTGACGGGGATCATAATATTAGTTCTGTTTGTTACCTTAATTTTCGGGTGTGGGGCAAGAGAGAAGAAGCCGCCACGGTATCAACTGCCGGATTCACTGGAGCATCACGATCCCGGCACTGTGCGTTATATAACCCCCAGATCGCTGGTGGACAGCCTCAACCGCGGCGTTCAGATGGACCTCTTCTTTCTGCAGGAGGATATTTCCGATGACCCGCTTTACGTCGTCCCGATTCCCGGAATGATAATGACCAATCTGGGGGATATGTATTATGCTGCTGAAACCCTCTCGATAGAGCGACCGATTTACCTGATCTGCCTTTATGGAGACGATTCGAAGAGAATGTCAGAACAGTTGGCCAGATATGGGCACAACTGCTACTACCTGGACGGGGGAAGTTACCGGCTGTGGGAGCAGATGCAGCGATTTGGATGGAAGATACTCCCCAGACCAGGTTTATCGACCCGGCAGCAGCCCTGAATGGATCAGGTCCATCTTCAGACGACTCATCATCCCGCTGGCGCTCTTCGCGACAGCGACCTTCATCGACATCGCATATGGAGGCCAGGACACCACTCGACCTTATTGGGTATATTTCCGCGACAAAGGTCACACCACTCAAGCGCAGATAGACGCGGCCTTAGCCAGTGCCGAAGCCGATCTCACCTCACCGGCCAGCCGCCGCCGCTCCAGACTGAACCGCAATCGACTGGTTGACGAAACCGACCTCCCTATCTCCACCAAGTATCTTGATGCAGTATCGCGTTTGACCGGCGGTAAGACACGCCATACAAGCCGGTGGCTGAACGCGGTCAGCTGCAACCTGACCCCATCCGACATGGAACCGCTCCTGCAGTTGCCGTTCGTCGAGCGGATTGAACTGGTGAGGAGCTTTGTCCGTCGCCGTCCCGAACCGCAGCCCGAGGAGCTTCCTTCAGATTTCGAGCTGCCTCGACGTGACGAACACGACCTCGAATACGGCAACAGTTACCTGCAGAACGCCTTCCTGAATGCACCTGAGCTGCATGACCGCGGCTATCGAGGCCGTGGTATCCTGATAGGTATAACCGACACCGGCTTCAACAACCTCGAGCATAACTGTTTCGAGCATCTGGATGTTGCGGCCGCCTGGGACTTCCTCAACGATGATGATGACGTTGATGATGGAGATGATATGGGTCAGGGCTATCACGGCACCGGAACCCTGTCGATAATCGCCGGTCTCGATCCGGGACACTTCATAGGCGTCGCCCATGAAGCGAGTTTCGTGCTGGCAAAGACCGAAAATACCGAGTGGGAGCGAGAGGTAGAGGAGGACCACTGGGTTGCAGCGATAGAGTGGATGGATTCGTTGGGCGTGGAGGTGGTTTCCGCTTCACTGACTTACATCGACTGGTATGACTATGAAGATATGGACGGCAAAAGCGCCGTGACGACTATTGCCGCCGATATAGCCGCCGCGGTGGGGATGGTAATCGTCACATCGATGGGAAATGCCGGCAGGGAGGACTATCCGGATGACAAGATGGGTGCCCCTGCCGATGGAGACATCGTCTTTACAATTGGGGCTACCAATCGCGACAGCGTTGTGACTGAATTTTCTTCTCACGGACCTACCTGGGACGACCGGATAAAGCCGGACTTCGTAACCCTCGGTAGTTCAGTGCGACACGCATCCTCCGTAAACGATGATAGCTACGCAATACGATCTGGAACCTCGTTCAGCACTCCGGCGGTGGCGGGTCTGTGCGCACTCCTCATACAGGCCAATCCTTACCTGACCCCCGTCTCACTGCGCACCGCTCTGCGTCAGGCAGCTCACAACTGCGAGGCACCCGACACCCTTATCGGATGGGGTATCCCCGACGGTCTGGCAGCTCTGGACGAGATCGGTCCCGAGGTCACCGCACTGGTCATACCTCTGAGCCTCAGCTGGAACACGGTCTCACATAATCTCTATATCACCGAAATCCTCGACATAGTGGATATATTCGCACCGATTGTAGAACGTGGAAATCTGGTCCTGGTGAAGGATGAGCATGGACGGTTCTACTATCCCTCACGGGAGTATAACGACATTCCGTTCTGGGACCCGCTCGCCGGCTACCAGGTGAAGGTGACGGGGGCGGATACCCTGGTCTTCGAAGGGCCCCCTACAATCTACAATGAGCCGGTTGAACTGTCCGAAGGGTGGCATATCATTGCCTACCTGCCCGGATTTCCACTGCCGCCTGAGGCTGCGTTTCAGTCACTGGTAGAGGCGGATGCACTCCAAATCGTCAAGGATGATCACGGCTGGTTCTATCTGCCGGCTTACGACTTCAACAATATGCCGGATCTGCGACCTGGACGCGGCTATCATATAAGACTGACCCGCGACGCAGAGCTTATCTACCACCGCCGTCGAGCAGCCTCCGCTGCACCGCAGCTGCAGCCCGAACCGACATACTTCACCACACCTGAACCCCGGTGCGCCGGTATGAGCCTGTTGGTAATCACAGATTCAGGTATCTCGGATGGAGATGAGATAGGATTCCTCAACCAGGATGGGAGACTGATGGGGTCGGGCGTCTTTCAGGGTGGCAGGTGTGGAGTGGCACTTTGGGGTGAAGCTACCGGGACTTTCCCTGTATGCCGTATATATAGCTCCCTCGATGGATATCTCGTGACACCGCAGGTCGGATGGATCGAAGGGACACCTGAGTTTAAGCCGGACGAGATGGCGGTCATCACTGTCAGCATTCCTGAAGGGGATGCTGCGACTGTTGTATCGGATCTGTCTATTACTGCCTCACCAAACCCGTTCAATCACTATCTTAACATCAGCTATTCAACTATTCTTAAAGGTTCAGTTGAGGTTTCTGTCTTCGATCTGCTCGGACGAAAAGTCATTCAGAGATCATCACATGGCGACCGGTCCGGACAGGGAAGCGTTACCTTAAGAAGTGGTGAATGGTCGGGGGGGAGCTACATCGTGCGGTTAGAGGTTGGCGGTCGTCGGGCTGAAATCCTGGCTAAACACTTAAAGTAAAAAGTGAAGAGCTAAAAGTTAAACGTTGAAAATAACAAAGAATACATACTATAACAATGCTTGAAAGAAATTTCGCATAATGATTGCAGTCGGGGCTGTCTCAACCACGACAGTCGGTCTTGAGACAGCCCCGACTACAGCTAAGTTATAAAAATGCTTTCAAGCATTGTTCTGATATTTGTTCTGCATAAACTCTTTGAACCTTGTTCTGATGGGTCGGAATCCCCACCGGGCATTAGCCGCTGTTCGCTGTTCGCGGATAGCGTCCATAATCCGTCCCGTAATACGTTTCCAGGTAGAGGCATCATTATCCAGCTTTCGATCTTCGTCGAACCGTAGCGGCTTGCCGATGGCGATACGTATCTCCCGGGCTATGCGCGGCACACCTTCACCGATAGGCAACACATCCTCAAGACCCTGATGATACACCGGCACTACCGGTGCCCCTGATTCATATACGATCCTGCCGATGCCGCTTTTCCCATCCCCGATCTCCCCGCTTCGGGTGCGTGTTCCCTCGGGGTAGATATGAAGGATCCCCCCCGACTTGACCGCTCTGATCAAGCGGTTTACACCCTCCTGATACAGTCCATGGCCTCGGATTAGCGGTATCGCCTTGGACCGCCGCATAAACCAGGAGATTATCGGATGCTTGTAGAAGTTGCGCTCCTCAGGGGCGTGATAGGGGAGATACTGATAGCCAAGCAGGACCTTGGGAAAGAATATGATCGGGCCGATAAACAGGTCATCGAGCAGGGTGAGATGGTTAGACATAAGTATCCAGGGCGGGCGCAGACCTGCCAGATTCTGCCTGCCTATGACCCTGGTGCGGTTCAGAATGTTCATGAACAGACCGATCGATGGAATCACCAGGAAGTTCAACAGGCCATAGCAGGCAGCCTGTTCGATGAAATTCGGCTCCTCAGGGGGGTAATTCTTCCCTTTTCCAATATCGTTCATAAAATGCCAGGAATCTTGTGGTCAGTCAATGCCAACCGTTATGCGAGCCTTCGGACGACTATCTGAAGCCATCTTACCAAACCGCCCCCATACAGGGGGGCTTGCAGTGAAGATACGAATAAAAATTGGAAATATCAACAGTTAATTCAGCCATGTGCCTCGGGAAGAACAGCAGCCTGACAGCATCTCATCATCCATCGGTGCTCGATCTTACCACTTATTCATCAAGTGCCGCTGTCTCTGATCCTGCCGATCCGGTCAACAGCTCGGAAGCTGACCCAGAATAAATAGGCCGATATGCCGATCAGGACGGGATTTATATGACCTTTCCATAAGTAATACTTCAGCACCTTGCTGTGGAGCCCTGAGATGAACACCAGTGACCATAGGTTGTTGACCGCATGCACGGCCACCCCCGGCAGAATACTGCCCCACCTCCAGGACAGGTATCCGAGGAATACCGATATTATCAAGAGCTGGATCATCCACCACGGCTGCAGATGTATGAACGCAAACAGCAGGGAGGTGATCAGAACTGCTTTTGTAACATCCCTTCGCAGCTCAAACGTCTGCTGAATGAATCCGCGAAACAGCGACTCCTCAACCAGAGGCGCCGCCAGAACCACACCCAAAACAATCCAGAAGCCTTCACCGAACGTTCCGGGTGTGAAGGCGGTCTGCAGTTGCTTTATCTGTTCGAGCGGAACCGGTATGACCAGCCCGACCAACCGGTCGCACTCGTCCAGCAGAACCGCCGCCGCAACCGACATCACCAGACAGGGGAGCCGGATCCGTCGCGGCACGGGACGCCAGCGAAACGCCGTAGCAGGCCGCAGACCCCTCAGTGATAGATACGACCATCCGAAAAGGAGCAGGACCATCTCCGTCACCAGGTATCCAGCTTTCCCGAACCAACGGCTCCAGAGCGGACCGGATAAGGCCACAACGGCTATCATTACCCAGCAGATTATCAGAACATCGATGAGGTTCGGCGACGACGGTGGCAGGGTGGTGGGGGGCTGATCATCCATAAAGGAGGCCGCTTCAAGTAGTGTTGATATTAAATTAAATGGTTAAATTAACAGGATCTGGCTCTACGAGTCAAGTTATCTATTGTGGGCGGAAGCCCGCTGGTGAAATAGTTGTGTTAAGCAGAATAGATATATAGATTTCAAGCCCGTAGAATAAACCCGATTTGAGAGTATTAACAAAATACTGATCGTAGTCGTGGTTGTCCCTAACCACGACTGTCGGGCTTGTCCCCAGCCCCGA